>JADYUE010000002.1 GCA_021531615.1 Fusobacterium varium
TGCATTGCAAAAAATGAAAGCCATAGCTCCTTCACAGTCATTAGTAGCTTTAAATTCATCAAAGCATAAAGCTTGAGGAAGATAATTTTTATTAGGTAAATGTTCCTTAAAAAAAGAATTAATAATTCTATTAACAGTATTTGGAGAAACATTAAAATCAGAAGCAATGTCTTTTTCAGAAATATTTTTTTGTAATTTAAGAGTAATAGCCAATTTAACATCGTTAGAAATACAACAATTTTTATCAACAATATCAGTTTCAGCGCTGAAAGTTTTGCCACAATCTTTACAACGGAATCTTTGTTTTTGTAATCTTAAAATAGAGTTATATTCTAAAATTTTTAGAAGTCTAATATTTGAAGTTTTAGAACCCCATTTAATGATATTCTTTCCATGACAGTGAGGACATTGATTAGGAGAATAAGAGAGTTTAGCATGAATAATTTTAGAATATACTCCTTTAAAATTTTCCATAGAAATTCCATTTTCAGTAAAAGTAATATTTTTATCTTTAATATTTAGTAAATTTTTGATAGAATAGATTTGAGACAAGTAAACGACCTCCTTATATTTTGTTTGGCGACTTAATTTTATCAGGAAAATTTACTTGTCTCATCTTTTTTTACAAAAAAGTAAAAAAGGTGTTAATACATTTAAGTACCAACACCAAAAATTAAACACCCTAAATAAAAAATGGCTGTGCAAATTGATAATTTTAATTATTAATTTGTTCAGCCTTTTTCTTTTGATTGGAGTTTTATTAAGATTTTTAAGAGAATTTTGTAGAATAAAAAAAGTGGGAAAAATCCCACTTTTTACAGTTAAGCCTATTTTAAGTCCAATAGGCTTAGTTATTAACTGAAATTGAGTATTTATAATCTTGAAAAATTATTCCCACTCAATTTCTATACTTTACTTTCTGCCTTAAAAGTGTTTTATTTTTTTCATTTCCTATTACACCTTATATAATACCCAATACTTTTTTATCTCTTATAAGTCCAATTTAAGCCCATTTACTTTTTAGTGTGCAATTCCTCTAAAAACTCAATCATTCTTTGACTATTCGGGTCGTAAATATGGGCATAAATTTTAAAGGTCGTTTCTATATTCTCGTGTCCTAATCTTTTTGAAATCGTCGCAATATCTAGCCCTTTGTGTAGTAATAAAGATGCGTGGCTATGCCTCAAATCGTGTATTCTTATGATTTTTACCCCTGCTTTAGCCGCAAAGGTTTTTATATCTTTTTCAAAAAGGCTTTTAGTAAATGGAAACAGCCTAGTTTTTTCACTTGGGCAATAAAGGCTATTTATATAATTTCTCAACTCTTCAATTATAGTGCTAGTGACTTCTATTTGCCTACGGCTTTTAGGTGTCTTAGGCTCTGTAATTAAGTCAACGCTTTTAAGTCGTTGATAGCTTTTGTTTATACTGATAATATTTTTACTAAAGTTTATATCTCCAATAGTAAGCGCCAGCATCTCTCCAATACGCATACCCGTCCAAAACAAAAGTTTTAAAGCTAAAAGTGTGACCGGTTTTTCCTTTGCGCTTTCTGCTACTCTTTCAAACTCTTCTATACTCCATATTTTCATTTCTTCCGCGTGTTTACGCCCCATACTTCCCGCCTTATTACAAGGGTTATACTCCAATCCGTAATATTTGACAGCGTAATTCAAAATCGCTGTTAATTGATTATTTAGAGTTTTTAAATAAGTTTGAGAGAAAAGAGCTCCACTTTTTGTTTTCTGGCTCATCATTTCGTTTTGCCACGCCCGTATAGTTACCGGCGTAATATTTTCTACTTTCATTTTTTCAAAATAAGGCAATAGCTTTTTTTCAAATAAATTCTTTTTATTTTCGAAAGTGCTTTCTTTTACCCTCTTTTTTATGTCATTCATATAAAGTTCATAAAAAGATGCAAAAGTCATACTCATTGAGCAAGCCTTTTGTGTTATTTGCTCCGCCTCGTATTGCTTAGCCTCTTTTAGCGTTTTAAAGCCTCTTTTTTTCTTTTGTTTTCTTTTTCCGAAAGCATCAGTTATATAAAATCTAGCTGTATACGTTCCGTTTGGCTCTTTTGTGATAGGCATTACTCGTCCCTCTTTTCAAGTCCTAATTTTTCATATAAAAACTTACGGTTTACTCTACCCCTTATTATCATATAACCTTTTTCTTTCATTTCCTCGTTTACTTCTTTCATAACTTTATACGCCTTTGTCATTTTGACCTTGCATAGTTTTGCTACTTCTTCCGCTGTTAAAAAATCAGACATTTTCATTCCCTCGCTTTTTTCAATAATTGTTTTCAATTTTTCCAATTCGAAAATTTTAATTTTTTTTGGTGTGTCTACCATTTCCAAAAACTCTTTTATTGATGATGTAAAGCATACTATCATCGCCACATCATTAAGCGACAAAAACAAACTTCCTGCCTCATATCTTATAATCGTCAAGCCACTTTTTCCTATAACTTCCCCGAGTTGCTGGGGGGTCATTTTCAATCGTCGCCTTAACATTCTTAATGTTGTCCCTTTTATTTTTTCTTTTTCAATGTCCTTTTCTAGTGGTTTTAATTTAAAAAACCTATCTATTCCCTCGATAAAACTTGATGAGCTACTAACATTTATTATAATTGCGCTTTCACTCATCAAAATATATCGAGGTCTGCCACTTATCTTTTTTTCAAAGATATACTCTATACTATTTATAGTAATTGTATACCTTTTTATTTCCACGTTAGTATTATAGATGTTATTATTTTTGTCTATTCCTATTTTTTTAAGTTTTCTTTCAAATTGGCACTTGATGCCTGTTTTCTTAAAATAATATAAAATATTTTGCACCTTTCCTCATTTCGCAAGCTTGCGAAATTGAACTTTCGGATTTTATCACACACTTTAAAAGCTAATAACCACACACCTTTTTTAATCAATGTCATAATCTACCCAATTGAGCTCTCTTTTAAAAAGTTCGATGTCAGTTTGAGCCTCTTCAAGTGTGCTGTATTCTCCAAATATTTGCCCTCCGACATTATTTTTTAAACAATATCTGTTTGGGAATAGTTTTATAAAAACTTTGCTGTCCTCTTGTTTTAAGGTTACTAGCTCATTGTTTTCAGCGATATATACTTTTGGCTTTTCCTCGACTATTTCAGCATCTATAATATTATTGTCGTATAATGTCAAATTATTTTTTAAAGTGTTTGCCTCTTCTAGTTCTTTTATTTTCGCTTGTATACTCTGTAAATAACGTTGTATTTGTTCAATCTCTTTTTTAGTTTGTGCAAGCTCTTTTATATTCTCTGTTTTGGTCGCTTTTTCAAAATGGCTTATCATTCCCAAAACATACTTAGGCTGTTTTGGTTTTACACTCTTCTTTTTATCATCTTGTTTTTTATCTTTCTCAACAAAAGCTTTTATCTCTTCGGGGTTTGTCAAACCTCTTTCGATAGCGTCTACTTGTGTATTTATTTCCACGTGTTTTCTAGTGAGCTCCTTAACCGCCGGAATAGATAATTTCGTTATAAATTCTATTCTGTCGGGGGCTTGCATATATAATTCATATCTTTTTGTTAGTTCTGATATTTTATCTTTTGTAAACCCATTTGCCGTATACCATTCTACAAAAGTAGTGTCCGTGTCCCTTGCTAGTATCAATTTTATTTCATAGATGCTTTTACAAATCTCAAATAAGCTTTTTGTATGTCGTTTTATATTCTCTAGTATAACCTCTTCTAATTCTAAAACTTGTTTTTTATCTCTTTCGTTTATATTGAACTTGTCAAAATCAAAAAGTGATTGATGCTTGCTTTCCTGTATTGTTTCTTTTAATTCTGCTAAAATTGTATTACTCATATTTTAACACCTCAATTACTCTTTGTATCTCTTTTTGGATAGGGTCTATATATTTATTTTTTGCCTCAAAAATTGTTTTCCCCTCTGCTATTATTCTAGTTACTAACCCGGAATGTTTTATCTGTTCTGTTAAAAGTATAGAGTTATCATCAGTTATTTTCTTTAAAGCCGAATAATATTTTTTCTCTGTTATACTGTTATGTGTTCTGTTTGGTATGATAGCTTTTATCTTTCTCAAACCTACACTTTTTATAAACTTGATGATGCTTTCCGTTGTTACGTCGTCCAAGTAAGTAGGTATCACTATTTTGTCAGCTATTTCAACAAATAAATTATCTAATTCAAGTACAGGGCTAGCATCAATAATGATATAATCAAATCTACTCTCCAACTTTTCAATAAAGTTCGAAAATTTATAAACCTCTTTTTCATCTATCTTGGTCGTCATTAGAGGTATATAAAATAATTGTTCTCTCAATTCCAATACTCCCCCGATGCCCTCTTTTATCCAGCTTTCAAGCCCGGTTTTTAACCTTTTAGCCTCTCCGCTTTTCCCTGCGAATGTAGGTATATTGTTTTGACTATCCGATGTTATTATTAATACTTTTTTATTTTCAAGACTAAGCCCGTGAGCAAGCCACAAGCTTAGAATTGACTTACCCACACCACCTTTGTTATTTTTCACTAATATTTTTACAGCCATTTTGCACCTCTCCTAATTTTTATCTATGTATAAAATTTTATTATCAAGATAAATTGAATAAACGTCATCTGTATCTAGTGATACAAATTTATGTTTTAATAAACTCCACATTTGCACTTCGGCGTCTTGGTCGTATCTCTTTAATACCTCTATCAATTCTTTTACTGTCATTCTTTAACCTCACTATTATAATTACAATTCCACTACCACACTTTTATCTAACCAATAGCACTTATTTGTATCTCCCAAACTTTTTACAAATTCTCTTATTGCATCTTTAACTTTTTTAAAGCCTTCCCCTTGATAATCTATGTTATCATTCATATCAACATAACCGTGTTCATCTGCATAATCTTCAAATTTACTTTGAATTTCTTGTATAAAATTTTCATCAAAAACATTTTCCAAAGTAGTACCATATATTGTATATCCTGCCTCTTTAAATGCCTGTATTTCCTCAACATCGTCAGTTCCTACCAAATATATTTCGTCAACGCTTTCGGCATCTAAAATACAAACATAATCATTTTTATAATCTTTTAATTTTATTTTTTCCATTATGCACCTCTCTTATCTATCTAAAAACCAAAACACAAACGCTATTAATACCAAGCAAAATATCACATCAATTAAATTTTCCACCTTTCCCCCTTACACATTAATTTTATAAGCCGTTTTTTTACCTTTAACTTTGCTAGTAATTTCTTTTTCTAGCTCTGATGCCGTTATTATGCGCCATAAGCACCCTACACGCTTTTTGATGATACATTTATCGGCAAACTTTTTATGATGCCTTAAATAAAGTTTAAGAGCCTCTGACGCCGTTATACTAACATCTTTTAATACTTTAGAGTAAACCTCGTTACCCTTTTTTATCTCTTTCAATTTTGTTGTTATTGTGTAGTTATATATCATTTATCCCCCTCAATACTCGTCCATTGCCTTTTTAAAGCTGTCTAAATCAAATTTTCTCCTACTCTCTCCAGCAACTCTATATTGATAACACATTTCACTAATACGGTCAGCTACACGGCTACCAAACCGGCTTTGTATTGACAGCTTATTTTTTATTTGTTCCGCTGTCAAATTTTGATTATCTAGTTGTAAATTTGTTGTAATGATTAAGCTTTTTTTGCTCCTGTATCTAGCATCTATCAAATTAAATACCTTGTCCTTGAGCCAATCCGGCACCTGTTCGACCCCCATATCATCAACGATTAAGAGGTCGCATTGTTGGACTTTCTCCAACACGTCTTGCTCTGCCTCTCCCCATTCCTTACTAACCTTATTCAAGTACAGCCCGAGATTAATAGACATTACCGTTTTATCATTCGCCATAAGCTCGTTAGCAATGCAAGCCGATGCAAACGTCTTGCCTGTTCCTACCTTGCCATACAAAAACAAACCAAAGGTTTTATTGTCGAGAAAGGCTTTTGTGAATTTTAAAGCCAATCTCATTACCGCCGGGGTCATATCCGCTGTATTAAAAGTGCTTTGTAAAAATTTAGTATCCACAACCGAAATATCTTTAAATCTTTTTACCCTGTTGGCTCTGCACTCTGCCTGTCTTTTTCTTTCTGCCTCTTCCATTTCTTTTGCCTTTAGCTTTTCAAGGCAATCACATTCCGGTACCCACCTCATCAACTCTTTGATGCTTTCCGGAAAGAATGAGGGTATCTCATTGTCTTTTAATTCCCGATAAGGTTTACCACAATAATTACATTTCATAACCACACCCCCTTAAAATTCTATGTGGTCATCACGTTCAGCAAATTCGACATCATTTACATCTAGCTTGCTATTGCTCTTGTTGTCATAAGTTTTATAAAATCCCGATAAAACCTTATCCACTTGCGTATAATTTCTTATGACCGGCAAAGTTGATGATTTACCTTGCAAGTATTCAGATTGATTTATAGCCTCAATGTAATCATCTAGCCTGTCTATTATCTCCATAGGGTTTATTTGTAATGACACTTGATGTACTGTTGTTTTAGTTGCTTGAGCTATCATCAATAAGAGATTTGAAAACTTTTCTTTAATACTTTGAGAATGAGTGAGCGAGTTTTCTTTCTCTTTTTCTCTTATATCTTTCTCTATCTCTATATCTATCTCTTTCTCTATCTCTATCTCTATCTCTTTCTCTATCTCTATCTCTATCTCTTGTAGGACATTGTCTTTTTTTGTCTTCTCTCCAATTTGGACAATATCATCATCTGTCTTTTCTATGTCTTTTTTTGTCCTGTCTTCAATTTGGACAACGTCCTTTTTTGTCCCGCTTTTGTCCTCGATAGCCTCTACTTTTTTCTTTTCTCTATATTCTCTCTTTTTTTTAGCATATTCAGTTTCACAACCTATCATTTTTTGAGTTTCAAGCATAAATAAAGCCCCATCACCTAATTTTTGCATTAAACCCAATTTTAAAAATAATTTTACAGCTGTTCTAACAACATCAACATTTATTCCTGTTACAGTAGCCAGCATATCCTCTGTGTAGGGTATAACATCTTTGAATAATAATTTACCGTCTGAATTAGCACTCTTTAATAAAAGTTTCATATAAAAAATTATGTATTCTTTCCCGTTTGGCATATTTTCTATAAGCTTAACTTCTTCTCTTTCAAAAAAATCTACATTTAGCTTTAACCAAAAATATTTTTTACTCATTACAGCACCCCACTTTTTCTATAATGTCTTTTATCTTAGTGTTACCCCCGTATATTTTTATCAACTCTTTTAATTTTAAATAACTCATCTTTACACCTCTTTTACTTGATTTTTTCAAAAAAGATGGTATAATAAGATATAACTTTATTGCGTACCAAGCAAAGTTATACCGCGTGAGGTTCCCAGCCTCACTTTTTTATTATCCATTCTTTTTCAACAACTTGTGTGATTATCTTTTTATCGCAAATATCACACTTATAATATCTTAATTTTTTAGTAGCCTTGTGTTTAACGCAATACACTTTTAATTCTGCGTTACATTCCGGACATTTCACAAATTAAGCTCTCTTTTAATAATTTCACTTTCAAAATGTGAATTATCATCTTTCAATTTTTCTCTTGTTTCAAGAGTATATTTTATTAAATATTCTCTTGTTTTATCATCAATTTTTTCAAGTTCAATCTCATCTTTTAACACCTTATCTATGCTAATTACAAACCTTTGATTGAACTTTTCTTGTTTCTCAAGAATGAATAATATTTTTTCTTTTAACTCTTTTTCATCTGTTTTTAAAAGTATTTTCAAATCTTTTATAAAAGATACATTAATATCTTTTACCCATTTAATTATCCCGTGCAACTTTTCGCGTCTTGCGTCATCTAGTTTGTCAATTGTTTCTGAATGTCGCAATCCCTCTTCAATAGTCATCACGTGACTTTGTAAGTTCATACTTCGTGCCAGCTCTAAGCTGGGTACACTTGCTTTGCTCATCTTTCACACCTCTTTTTTTATATATTTGGCTTTTTTCAGTTGTTAGCCTCAACCGTACCTATACTTTTTTTAATACAAATTATATTTGTCATGTTATTATAAGTAATTAAATTACTTACAAATAAGGCAAAAATTTTTTATAATCACACCCTATAGCATTACACCACTTTTTTAACAGTGAGATTGTTGGAGTTTTCCCCTTTTTCCAACTACTAAGATGCTTGTTAATAGCTTGCCTATTTTGATTTAATTTTTTGCCTAATTCAACTTGTGTTATTCTTTTTTCTTCAAGTTCTTTCTTTATGGCATCAGCTAAATTCATAATTTACTCCTTTCAAGTTGTAATTTTTTTACTTACAATGATAATATACAACTTTTAGTAAAAGTTGTCAATAAAAAAATTACATTTTTTTTAAAGTAATATTTTTTACACTTACTTTTTTAAAAGAAATATTGTAAGATATAGTTATATTTAACAGGAGGCAACAATGACTATTGGCGAGTTTTTAAAAATAAAAAGGAAAGAAAAAGGGTTGTCATTAAGGCAAGTGGCATATAAAATAAATGTTTCTCATACAAATGTTGCTGATACAGAAAAAGGTATTATAAAAAAAGAAAGTACCATTTTAAAAATAATGTCTGCGCTAAATCTTACGCCTAAGGAAAAAGAAGAGGCTTTAAGACTTTTGATTGAAGAGATAGCCCCAAAAGATTTGCAAAACGAGATGCTAGCTTTGAAAAAAGGACTTGTTATACAAAATAATAGCAATATGGGAAATATCACAGTAGGTAGTAATATTAAAATTTCTCCAAACACTAATAATTTAATTTTAAATTTAGATGGTTTAACAGATGAGCAAATAGAAGAGGTTAAAAAATATATTGAGTTTTTAAAAGTGCAAAATCAAATAAAAGGAAAGTAAAAAATGATAAAAAATAATATTGTCGTACAAAATAATCAGCATATGGGGGACATTAAAGTGTGCGTAAATTATTATTTTCTTAATTACAACTGTTCTCTTTGTGCCAAGTTTTCAGAGCTTGACAACCATCAAAAAGAGTTAGTTTTAAATTTCATTGAAAAGATAGAAAAGAAAAAAATAAAAAAGAGGATTGAATGAGCGTTATAAATAATTTTAAGAATTTATCCAAATTGGATAAGGTTTTTGTTGTGTGGTTTATCTTAGTTTTAATAAGTCTAGTTGATAGTAGTTTTATCGAATTTTTATTTTCTATTTTGGGGCTATTATTTTGGTATATTATTTGTAGAATAATAAAAAATAAATTTTTTATTAAAACAGACGATAAAAATATTATTATGCCTGAACACGTAATTATTCATCTTGACACCACTGGATTGAACAGTGGAAAAGATGAAATTCTTAAAATTACAGCTCTTCGTGTTATCAATGGAGAGATTAAAGATGTTTTTAACGAATATATTAAACCTAAGTGTAAAATTTCTGATGAGATTACAAAAATAAATGGAATTTCTAATGAAATGGTTGAACATTCCAAAACTATTGAAGAGGTATTACCTAATTTTAAAAAATTCTTAAAAGATGATGATTTTCTTGTTGGCTACAATGTTCAATTTTGCATTAATTTTTTAAGAAGTGTTTTTATTCGCATTTCTAAGGCAGAAGATTATTTTAATTATAATTCTATTGATGTATTGACTTTAGTAAAAATTATTATTAACAAAAGATTACCTTCAAGAAAGTTATCAGATGTTGCTAAAGCTTTAAAAATAAAAAATGAGGCATCAACTTTGAATATTGATAAGAATACTTATTTTTGTTTTAAAGTTTTTAATTATTTCAAAAAAAATGTTGTTAACGCTGATGGTAATTGGAATATTAAATTTTTAAAAGATAACTATATTTTAGATGAGAAGATGGAACTTTAAAACATTAATTTGACTTTTTGTCTAAAATACTCTATAATTAAATTATCAATAATACCCGCACCCTGTGGGTTATCAAATTGTGTGTAAAAAATAAAAGGTCAGAATATAAGCCCTAATTTAATTATTGGGGCTTTTATTCTGCTCTTGACCGAGCAGATACACATATTTGATAACAGGGGGTTAAAATGTATTATTTTACCGAATTAGTTGTGCAAATTATGGCGGGTATTATCGTCAAAATAGTTTGCGATTGGCTAGACAAAAAATAATCATACCCCCAGCCCATAGGGCTTTAAAAAAAATACCGGGAAAAACCCGGCTTTTTTTATTTTTTATTCATTTTTTGCCTCTACTTTTACCTCTTCGTTTTTATACTGTTCTAATACCTTTTTTAACTTATTGGGCACAGATACGCCCATTAAAGCTACGTTTTCTAATATCGAAAGTCCCTCATTTCCAATATAAAAACATATAATTATAAACCTACAATTCACGCTCATTGTTGTTGTGTGCATAATAATATCTACAATATTACTCATAGCCACAACTATTAATACAAGAGCCTTTTTAGTGATGCCATATCTCGCCACTTGTGAGTTTAAATTTCCCGCTTTATACGCCTTTATCCAGCCCGTAACATAATCAAACAGCATAAAAGATAGTAACCCTATAAAAGCGTTATCAACGCCCCCTATAAAAAATATCAACGTTCCTGTTGTCGTTGTATAGATAATATCTCCAAAGTTTATTTTAGTTATTTCGCTCAATACTTCACTAACCACTTTATTTAACATAAATACCCCCTATAATTTATTATTAATTACCGTTTCCGCTAAATTAAACCACCATTCACTAATAGCAAGTCCCGGAAAAAAAGATGCTATCATACACATAAAAAGAGCTACACAAACAACTATCACTACAACTTGTTTGTACTCATTTACTTTTTTAATCTCGATGTCCTGCTGTTTTAATTCTATATCTTGTTGTTTTTCAGCATCTCTCGACCTTTTAAACACTATATCTAGTATTTTACCCGCTAAAACTCCTAATATACTTGACATCACACACCTCTTATTTATAATTATTTTCAATATTCGTGTATCTTCTTATCACGTCCGCTGGGCGTTCTTTCCCCCATTTTGTTTGCGATAATTTAAAATTTAGTATATTTTCGCAAGTTGCGATTTTTAAAGTTTTTAAATAGTTGTGCATCTTGCCATTTACACTCAAATTAAATTGATTATGATAATCTACTAGATGTACAAATACCCTTTCGTTTTCCAACTCCGGCATACCACTTAAACTCATCACGTGTTTTATCATTTCTTGCGTGTGTTCTAAGTCGTACGCGTCTATATCTTTCATATGCTCCCTAAGCTTGTTATTTAACTCTATAACCTCGTCGTCTGTACTTAGTAGTATATTTATATCACTATCACTAAAACCACATTTATTTTTTAAAAATTTAATCGCATTGGGGTTGTTTTTTGTATCAAATTGGCTACGCCCAAAGCTCCAGCCACTCGTCCCGCCACTCGCCTTACTAAATTTATAAGCAAACTTTAAGTTTCCCGATATTTCATTTAAAGCGATAACATTCATTATTTTTATAGCTGTATCTTTGCATTTTAGTTTCTCCGCATCTACTCTCAATTACGCATACCTCCTCTTTCTAGTTTTAGGTTGAATATAGTCTAATATGCTAGACGCTTGTTTTTTACTCAATTCACTTATTGTTTTTGCTCCAAATTCTTTTAAACGGCTATTTACATAGTCGCAAACGTCTGGGTCTTCCATTCTATCTTTTAGAAAAGCAACTTGATTTTTAGTTATCGCCTCATCATTTGATGAGATGCTAGAGCTTTTAAAATCTTCAATATTTAATTCTAGCATATTTACTAAAAATAGCATAATAGACTTTTTATACATCTTTACAACATTTGATAAAAAAGCATCATTTGCAATTATTAAAATTGTTTCCTCTTCTTTTTCCTCTTCTCTGTGATGAACTTTTATTTTAAACGCTACTTTTGAGTAATTATCTTTAAAATCTAGTATTTCATACCCTTTATTTTTAATATAAACTTCATTGTCAGCCAATTTTTTTATTATCTTTTCGATAACAACCTCGAAAGTATCATCACTATTAATAAAATATTTGATGTTATCTTTCACATTTTCAATTATACCGCTTATATTTCCCATTTTATTTCTGTATCTCCTTTATATGTTGTATTCCGTTTCTACAAACTCCATCAGCCAGCCTGCGTGGTCTTTTCTTTGTGCAAAAGCTTTCAACTCTTTTTCCCCTGTTTTTTCTTGTGTTTGTGGATTTATTACATCAACCTCTAATAACACAAGCTCACATTCATAAACATCTTGTGTTCCGGGCAAAAATATTCTTTCTAGCGTTTCGCCCTCTCTTATTTCGATGACTTCCTGCTCCTCTGTTGTTTTAGCTCTTCCCTTAGTTTTTGCTGTCCTAGTTATTATGATTTTTCTCTCTTCTGCATCAATCGTTACCATATGTTCACTCTCCTTAATTTTCCGTCTTTGTTAATATATTTTTTATCTTTCAAGGGTATAAAATACTTTTCTTTTAATCTATAACTGTTACAAAAATTCAACCAACCTTTATACGAGTTTATTGTACAATTATCGTGATAGCTTAATACCTCTTTATTTCTTAATTTTATTAGAGCTTTTTTCATATTTTTTAAAACTCTTTTTCTAAGTAAAATGTAATTACCGAAAAATCTATATCCTAAAAAGTCTACCCCTCTTACTCTCGATGGAAATATTTGATAATTCTCTTTTAAACTTAATTTTAATTCACTCTCAATATACTTTTTTATTGCCTCTCTCACTCCGTGCAACCTTTTTTTATTATCTCCAAGTATTACAATGTCATCACAATAACGAAAATAATATTTAATTCCTAATTTTTCTTTGACATAGTGGTCTAAACACGATAAATATAAATTTCCTGCCCATTGCGACCATAATGAACCGATAGGTTGTCCCTTATCGCTCCCCACACTAAAAATAATATTTTTTATCAGTTCTAAAAGTCTAGTATCTTTTATTTTAGTTTTTACTATCTCAAATAAAATTCTATTATCTATGCTTGGATAGTATTTTTTCATATCAATTTTTAAGCAATACTTTGTACCCTCTGGGTCTTTTAACATTGCTTTTTTTACTCTTTTAGCTCCCATATGCAACCCTCTATTTTCTATGCTTGCATAGGTATCGTAAATCATATTTTTTAAAAATCTATCCTCTATTTGTAACATTATCGCCCATTGGACTATCCTATGTGGGTAATACGAAAGTTTTAAGATTTCTCTTTCTTTTCCTTTGTCGTTGATAATTTCCCTTTTATAATCACTCGAATTTATAAAGTATAAATCATTAGCAAGTAAAAATCTTAAATTAGCGATATATCTTTCTGTATTGCTATTTACTTCTTTTACTTCCGTGTAATGTGATTTTCCTTTCCTAGCTCTCAAGTGAGCGTTTAATAGATTTTCATAAGATATTATTTTATCGAATACGTTTCCAATTCTTTTCAACTTTTTTCTCCTAACATTTTTGTCTTATAAAATTTAACGAGTTTTCGCAAGTTACTACTAACACGTTTGTCATCATTTTTTATGTTTTGCCAAGAGGCAGGGTTTTTGATGTTCAATCGAATAAATATTTTATTTACAATAATAAGACTAAGTGAGTGCCGATATTCGAATTCACATTCGACGTGACATTATTGCAATTCAAGTACGTGACCCCGGCATTCGAGGCATTATTCCAATTCGTACCCGACAGTACGTATGTTTTTATACCAGCTATCAAAAACCCATTTTTTTAAATTTTACGCTCCGCTAGCGCTGTGCGCTATTGTTGCGCATAAGACAAGCGAGCGCCGATAGCCGAATCCACATTCGACGCGACATAAGCGCAATTCAAGAACGCGACCCCGGCATTCGAGGCATTATTCCAATCCGCACCCGACAGCACGATATTTTCTTCGCCCGGGTCGTGCGACCAATAGTAATCGCAATAGTATGTGCTAGAGCCTCCACCTGTCGCTTTAGGCATAAAAGTCCACTCTAATCCGACCGGGTATTCCATATCGGTAATATATCCGTTAGTTACTTTTTGTGTCATATCTTTAGAATATAGAGCCATACTGCTTGCCACGTCCATTTTAGAGTGGTCGTTTGTATATCTCCAACCTGTATCAGTTAATAAGACACCGCTTATAAACTCCCATACATTCCCCCAAAGGTCTTCAATTCCTCTGTATCTCATTGAACATTTACCATTCCCATTGCCGTTATCAAGGTATCCACTCCTATCTCCTAGCGCATTTGACTGCCCGGTTAATCTTAATTCCGTATTATTTGTCAAACCGTCTTCCCAAGTCATATCAACTATTCCACGACCGCAAGCCTCTTGGCTGTCTAGTGTTCCAAACTCTGTATAAAACAAAAGTTGTATAGCCCACTTTTCATATATTGATGATATACCATAATTGATGTTACGCCCTTGACGGCTAGCATCTTGAAACGATGCTTTTGTTTCGTTTACAGTAGGCAATACTCCCGCAACACTTCTTAATTGTGTCCCTTGCACATACCCTTTATACGCTCCCCATAAAAAGTATGGTCTTATCTGTCCATTAGGCTTTTTAAATGCCGGGTGTACCATAAACCCGGGTTTACCATTTGAGCCGTATAAATCCGGTATCGTGTCATCAATCTCGAATTTAGGCTTTCCGTTCGACTGTCTTGTCACTTTTATGAAAAAAGCTGGTATTTTTACCATAACGTCCCCGTCTGTCCCTGTCAAATTCGATGGTGTTCCGTCGGCTTTTCTGCTCCAATCCATTTTATCTAATTTATATTTTAATGCTCCCGTCGTTGTGTCTACTACCCAACCACCTATATTGCTAAAAATAGGGTGACTGTCAAATACTGATGAGTAACTTTGTGATTTATGCGGTAAATTTGCTTTTGTATTTTGTCTGTAATCTGCCATTTTCTTATCTCCTTTTAATAATGTATTTTTCTTAATGTCACATCTCTTTTTACATCGTGAGAGTGTAGAGGGTTGTCTATTTGTGTTTTTGCAAGCGCTGGCGATGATACGTCTTGTGATGCCGTCATCACTTTTGTAAGCGCCGGATTTTCAGCCGTTTGTATTGTAAAGCTTACCGTATAATTTTTAACCGGCATTTCAAACACGGTTGTTGAATTAGTACGTATTACCCTCGCGCTATCCTCAATAGCAAAACCGCAAATTTTATGGTCGCTATTATTTACTAAATCAAATAAACACTCCATATCTGCCACAAGTCTATAAAATTGTTTTAATTCGGTTTCGGCTTGTTCTTTGTTTAATTGTGGCGTTGCCATTTCCCCGTTATCTTGTGAAGACATCACTTTTGTAAGCGTCGGACTTGCAACTGTCTGTATTGTAAAACTTACTGTGTTTGTATTTTTATCAGGAATAGTCAAGCTTGTTACTATTGTATTTTCTTTGTAATAAATATCCCCGTTATAATATTCATTATTCGCATCATAGTACCCTTTGTAATTATTCCCTAATAAACTCTCCAAATCCTCGATAGTGAGTTTTTTTAATAGTTCCTCTATTTTAGTATCTATCTCGTTTTTACGGTAGTATAAAGGGTCGTGATTATGCTCGAAATTCTCTAGTTCTTCCACTTTGTGCGTATGTTTAGCAAGACTTATCCGTCCTTGCTCATCAACTTCTATACCTACCCCTATTAATACACGCCCTAGAGTTGTTTTTGATGCTTTTTTAGCAATTTCGTTTGCTAAATCTTGTGCGTTTCCTGTAAATTTTCCTTTTTCCAATTTTTCGTTGGTCAGTTTTTTTGCGTTAGCATCTAACAATAAAAAGTTAGTTATTAAATCATCTATATATACAACTCTATTTTCATCGGGTAAGATAAGGTTTAAAAACTCACTCAATGAATAATTAAGTTCTTCTTCTCTAGTTTGCATTATACCCCCTCTTTTTCTCTCAACTCTTTCCAAGTGTAAGCACCTATTTGCCCCCAAGTACGTGGGGGCAACATTCCCCACGTTCTGTACATAAAACTAAAATTAATTGGTAAATGAGCGGGTTTCGCCTCGTCTATCATAAACTTTAGAGTGTCTAAATCATCAGGTATTCCCACAAGAGAAACAAACTTTATTTCGATAGTTGCATCTACAAACAACACTTTTATTACTCCATTTCTCCAACTGTTAGCAATAGTTTGTAAAAGTTCAACATCACATTTCCCGGACATTTTCCAACGCGCCTCTATTTCTGTTCTTTTTCCCTCTAAAGTCTTCGAGATAGTTTTATAAGCTAATTCTTTCTCTAATTCTTTTATACGCTCATTTGACATTGTAGAAAAGAGATATTCTTGAGATAATAGTTTTAATTTATTTTCCAGCTCGTCAAGAGCGATGCCCCAACTTTCAAAAAGAGCTAAAATATACGGGTCTTTTCTAAATATTTTGTGAATAATATTTATTAATTTTTCATTATTTTTGTTCATATACATTTACCTCTTTTAAAACTGCAACCTCTTCAACTCCTATTGTGACATTACTTGTCCCTTTATTGATGCTTAATTCTGTCCATTCTGCTACGCCGTCCGTATCTAGCAAGGCACTTGCTATCAATGAATAGGATACATAATCTTTTTTAAAAGCTATCTCTTGTAAAAATCCTACAATATTTTTTTCAATCTCTTTTTTTACATTCTCAATATCCTCGCCCGTTTCAAGTATTATCTTAACATCTACAACTATCTCTTTAGCCACTGCCGACTGTATTGTGCAATAAGCTCCGATGGGCGCCGTTCCATATCCCGCCCCCCAAAGCTCATCATCTTCGCCTTTAGGGTCTATATAATTTTGTACTTTTTCCACTAGCTCTGCACTGGCTGGTTGCTTATTACTATCAATTATGATGACCTTTACGGTATTTCTACCATTCCAGAGTGGAAAAACTTTTGAGTTCCCCACGCCCACAACTTCCCTCGACCATTGCATATAGTGATATTTGTTTCCACTTGTTGCTGGTGTTCTAACTGCTATATAATAACGGTCTAATAGTGAGGCGTCATCTTCCGCCTCAAAGCCGTCGTATGTGGCTCGCTCATTAATGCAAGTCTTTATCCCTTGAATTGTTATGGGCATTAATACAACGCTTTTAGCTCCTACATTTCCAACCGTTCCCGCTTGCACTGCTTGAATTTTTATTTTCCCTATATCTGTTATTTTTTTATCTTCTAAAGACATAAATTGTACAGCGTTCGGGGTTTCAAATAAATCTCCAACCTTTACAGCTCCGTTGCCTGTGAGGGTCAATTCCCCTACTGCATACGTTGCCTGTTTTCTTACAATACCTTTTAACTGTTGCACTCTCTTTTCTAGCTCTTCCCCTGTTAAAGAGCTTATATCAAAGTATTTCCACGCTTTTTCTATTTCGCTTTCGTAAGGTTGCATTACTATTGCGAGGGCATTTGATAAATCGTGCGTAAATGTTCCCGGTGTTTTTAAATATTCAGCGGGCATCTCATTCAATATATTTTTTAGTATTTCATCTTTAGTTTTACTTTTGTAATTAGACATTATATATTACCTCGCTTTCGACCGTTTCTGCATCAACTTTCAAGACAATAGTTATTATTAAGCTATTAAAATCTTTTTCTATTTTTATCTCTATTACCTCATCAATGTATTTATGCAACTTTATTTTTTCTATCAATTCATCTTGTATTTGTGCGATGGTAAATCCCGAACTATAATATTCTCGCCCTCGCATTTCATACAAAAAACTTATACCGAACTCTGTATTTTCATATACTTTATACTTTCCAAATTCTGTATTTATAAGCAAGTACAACCATTGCTGTATCTGCTGTTTTTTAGTCGCTATTTGCACTTTTCCGTCTTCTACTACTATTTTTTTTGATTTTACATCGAAAAATATATCTTTATACCCGTTTTTTTGCTCATCTACTACGGTTTTTTGTATTTCTTCTGTCATTCTTACCGGAAAGATGCCCATATTTCCCCCTTTATTTCTTTATTTTCCGTACCTTGAAATCTACTATCCACATTTGCCCGTTTTCAGTAGGGGTTACTCTTACCAAGTCCCCCTTTTTTAGCGTATCGGTATTAATAAAAGTCCCTGTTGCTTTATAATTCCCCTTCCCAGCCAATTCGTTGATTGGGTGTGCCGGGTGGTCGCCCACCGGCTCTGATGATGTTGTATTTTGAAAATTATACTCTGTCATTTCTCCGGTCAACTCATATGTTCTTGTATGATCATCAAATAATCTATCATTCATATACAACATACGAGGATATAAGATATATTTACCGTCCATTATGCTTATAGTTAGCTCGGGCGGTGGTTTTATGACTACACCCACGCAAACTTGAAATTCTTTTCTAGGTATTGCCCCTTTAAAAAATTTTGCTACAAAATCAGCATTACTCTGCATACTCTTCAACCTCTACACTTGTTAAATGTTCGCCACTTCTCCACGTGTGTATACACGATTTTATTAAGTAGTTTCCCACTAAATAAAACTCTGCATTATTTAGTTTTAGCACTCTACCGGCTTTTAAAGCTATATTTCCAAAACCTTGCAAAGATGCTGTTTTAAAGATTTTATTTAATTCTTTCAACTTAGTCTTTGCAATGTTTCTCACTTTTGCCTCGTCTTCGTCGGGGTCTACTGATATAACCTCTTGTAAACTTCCATATTTTTTGATGTTATTATCATCTTGTGCTGTTGCTAATATTTCCGCCTCGTCTTGTTCATTAGAAATGACAATAATTTTATTTTTCATCTCTAAAATACTCTCTGTTACGCTCTCATCTGCTGTTTTTTTAGATGTAAACTCTACTTCAATAACTTTAAAAGGCGAGATATTAAAGACATCATTTTCATACTCTAACACATATTTAATGCCCGTTTCGTTATTTACTTGTTTTAGTATATCCGCTATTATCTCCGCGACGGTATTGCTATTGTACATCTTCGATATTGATGTACTCATATTGCTAATTGTCCCGATAGGCGCTCCAGCCTCTTTCAATACTTGTCTTATTGCATCAGACGCTGAAATCTCCTCAAATTGCTTTAATATCTTATTTTTATTCAGATAAAAACAAAAATCTAAGCATTTGACACTTTTTGAGAACTTTGAAAAGGTCTGTTCTAGTATTACGCCTTTAAAAATAGTTTTCCCCTCGACTTCTAATATAACCACATCGCCTATTTTTATATTTTCGCAACTTGCGAAATCTACATCATTATAATTTCTAGCAATATCAAACGTAAGGCTTGCCCCTACTGTTTCCGTTGCCGTGTTTAACTTGACATTATTTGTCAAGTCGGTCATATCAATCGTTGCATCTTCTGCTGAAATCAATAACTTCATTTACTCTCACACTCCGTCAATGTCAAATTGAACTCTACATCTTTATTTGTTTTCTCATAATAATCAAAGTCTTTGATATATACTCTTTTTGTGATAGTTTGATTAATACTAACTATTGTTAATATCAACTTTGATTTTCTATGAGTTTCAAAATACTTTAAGCATTTAGGGGCTAGTGTAATGTTAAATGGTAGCCACCTGTACAAACGGCTTGGAAAAAAAGAGCTTATCTTTACTTCAAACAGTCCCTTTTCTCCTATCAAAGTAATTTTTTTACCCTGTGAGTTTGTAAACTCTTCACTATGCAAAGGCGAGGTATACGCAACTTTTTCTCTATCTATGTAAGGAAATCTAAAAATATTTTTCCTGTCCAGCGTTGACAAATATATCTCCACTTGTCCCCCTTTCTATGTTACATTTTGCATATTATATTTAATTATATTCTTAAAAACTCCCGCGACTTTCTCCTCGAAATCATTATATCCGTAAACGTCGCCGTTTACGTTTATTGTGATTTGAGGCTCTATATTTTTTACTATTGTTTGAGATTTAACATCTGTAACATTATTGTTTTTTTCAACCTTTGCAACATCATTTTTTAGCATTTCAGCCTTATTTATGTTATCAAAAGGGCTTTTTTTGTTATCAAAGTCATCTATTTTGTTATTAAACACGGATTTTTCAACATCATCATTTGATAATAACTCTTGTTCTGTAACCTCATTTATTTTGACGTTTTTTTCTTCATCTGCCGAAAAAAAGCCTTTTATCCACTTCCAAGCTTTCCCCGCCCCGTCTATTATGAGTTTAAATCCTTTTATAATTGCTAAAATCGGGGCAAGCGGTAACAACAATAACTTTGCCCACTCTGGCATATACTCTCCAAACTCTTTGAACTTATCCCAACATATTTTTACTACACCAACTATAAGTTTGAAACACTTATATAAAATATATCCTACCACTACGACTGCAAGTATAATTCCTGCTATCGTTAGAAAAGCGGGATTTAATAACAATACATTTAAAGTTGCGAAAACAATTTTTACTGCACTTATAACGCTTGATAAAAAAATCATTGCCTTAGCAACCATATATACAACCCCTACAACCTTTAATACAGATGCTATCGTTTCTTTATTATCTTTCAGATAGTTATACACCGCTATAACTGTTTCTATGATTTTATTAAAAGTTTCAGTAAACTTTTGCGCTATCTCATCAAGCGTTCCGTCATTTTGCCACTCGATGAGTTTGTCTGCTACCATTTGCAACTTTTGACGCAACATATCAAGCATTGAGCCTGTTTTTATAAGTCCGTCTTCCATTCCAAATATTTTAGCAAGTGCCATTCCTGTTGCCCCTGTGATAGTACTCCATACCCCTTTAACCGTCTTCGAGAGCTTATCAGAGCCACCCTCAAACTTTTCTCTCATTATAGTTTCGATGACAACTTGCATATCTGCATCTTTACCTTTTCTAAGTTCTCCGGATTTTTTAAAGACTTTGTTTTTTCCAAACATTTGATTTGCCTTAGCCATTATCATTTCTTTATTTATTCCAAACTCTTTTATCCCCTCGAACTCCTGTTTTGACAACATATCTATCAAAGCATCTGTTGCCTGCTCCATTTCTTTATTAGTTGCTCCTGCCATATCAGCAACCATTTTGAGCCACTTTTCACTATCCACGCCCAAAGCCTCCATTTTTGCTGTCGACTGTATAGCCTCTTCGGGCGTGAACGGTGTTGCGATTGATAGCTCTTGCGCCTTTCTTATCAGCTTTGTTGTTTTCTCCGTGTCTTTTGTAGCTGTTTCAAGTTGCGTTCTATACGCCTCAAGGTTAAACGCTGTTTCAAGTCCTGTTTTTAGTGCAAAGCCCCCCGTTGCTGTAACTGCTACGGCTGTAAGTTGCCCCATTTTTTTGACAACATCATCAATAGAGCTTATAGCACTATCACGCCAGCCTTTTACTGTCTTTTTTGCGTCATCAAATTTCTTTTTATTTTTTGCCACTTCCGAGCTTAGCTGGCTTATTTTTTGTCTAGCCTCTTTCGCCTTTTCTCCTGCCTCTTTTTCAGATTGAGTATATCTCGTTATATTTCTTTGTGCTAATTTAACCGCTGTGCTATTATTTAAAAGTGTTTCTTTTAAGCTTTCTAGCGCTTTACTTTGAGTTTTTATAGTTGTTGTATTCGTTCTTTCCTCTTCTTTTAAAGCTTGTATTGACTTCTTAGCGTTGTCATAAGCACTTTTACTGCTGTTATACTCCCTTTCAAGTGATTGTAAAATCCTTTCCTGTTCTTTTACCTCTTGCGAGTTATCGTCATACTGTCTTTTAAGTTCAACAAGAGTATTTTTAGCGTTATCATATGCCCTTTTATTTTCATTGTACGAACTTTGTAACCCGCTTAATTCGCTTTCGTGCCTATTTATAGAGACTTTTATCTCCTCATTTTTAGCTTTTAACCTATCTAGTGATTTTACATTATCTTGATAAGCTTGAGAGCTGTTGAGGACTTCTTTTTTTACCTCTTCCATTTTGTTTTTAGCCTGTTCAAGCATTTGAGAGGCTTTTGTTTGGGCGTCTTCATATCTTTCAAGCTCTTTCTTTGTATTCTCATACTCTCGTTTTAACTTTCTTACCGACATCAAAGGGGCTTGTAATTTTTGTGTCATTTCATCCTTTAGATTAAGTATAGTATTTATTACTCTTGACGACATATTATCCCCCCATTATTCTAGCAAGCACTTTCAACTTTTCAGTATCGTACTCAACTTGCTCTTTTTTATGATTATTCATACTATGAATAAAAAATATTTTTTCCACTTCATTGAGATTTAACAAATAATCTAATTTAAAACCTTTTTCGAGATAGTAACACACCCAATATAGCTCGCCCGGGTCTGTGCTATCTCCAATTAGTTTTTTATATCCTCTTTTATCTCCTTTACTTCCTTTTTACCCTCAAACTTGTTAAAAATGTCAACCGCTATTGTTATGACATCACTTACATTAAATAGCTCAAGCGGTATATCTTCCGGATATATTTTTTTGAACATATCCCTTATTTCTTTTGTTCTCATCATAGAACACGTATTATAAATAAAGGCACTTGAGGCTTTTGCAAACTTCAACATATCAATATCTGATGTACTTGTTTTTTGTGCTTGCTCCTCTTGCTCCTCATCTATACTTATCTCTTTTTTATAACCTGTTGTTAGCTCACTTTGAAATTTTAATAATACACTTGTATTAGGTCTTTGAAATTCAACTTCTCCAAATCCCGCTATATTCATTGTAGTTATTTTTACTTTTTTCTCTTCATTTTCCCTTGCTTTTTGTATAAACTGCTCTAAGGTCATTGACATTTTTCTCACTCCTTTTTTGATTGAGAAAAGGGAATAAATCCCCTTTTCTATTATTCTAATATATCGGCTGTTTCAGCTTGCCCCGCTAGTTCTATCTCTTGCACTTTGTGCTTTTCAAAATCAATCAATACTTGCTCGTCCCAAGTTAACCCATCACATTTAATACGACGTCTAGCCGTATCATTGATGTTAGCATTTGACATTATTAATGATACATCTTCCCCAAGGTTAAACATATCAATGTCAAATTCCTCTCCTGTACTTCTAAAAGTGAAATTTACCTCTATTGTGTGATTTGTAGGTACTCTTATCACACCGTCCCCATTCTCTGCGGGTATCTCTTCGTAATTTTGCTTTTTAACAACCTTACCTTTGCTTACTGTACCTATTTTTGTCCCGTTCAGCCAAACCTCGCCTTTATTCCCGTTGAAAAACGCTGTTCTTCTGCTTGACATATACACACCCCCCTTTACATATAAATTGGAAATGAAAAGTCTTCCATAATTCCACTTATTTTAATTTTTGCCATTAAAAACACTTTTGTGCCTACTGTCATTTGTCTTGCTTTAAGGTCGTCCCAGCCTTTCACGGTTTCCTCTCCGTATTTGCTGTAATTCGCTATTCTTTGCGCCTCTACATCAACCATTGATATATTCTCGAAATTCGGGTCAAGTATATAGTCCCTTGCTAGTGTTTTAAAATACCCATTTATCGCCGATATTAATAGCATTTGATTATCTAGTATGTTAGGATATTTACCTTTATACTTTTTATCCCACGTTTCAAAAATATCACAATATATCAAGTCCATTTTCTCCACTGTGTTTATATGGCACATATCCTCTGATACATCTTGCCCTGTCGTAACAAGGCTATTGACCGCCCTTGCCACTTTGACAATGCCCTCATCATTGAATAAAACAAACTCGCCTTTGTTTATAGCTGTTTCCAACTTTTCCGGCTCTGCAACACTACTGAACTTTGTTAGCTCGAAAGCAATAGCCGACATATTAATTGATATACCAGCTAAAAATCCTAGCAAGTATGGAATAATTAAATTCCCTGTGACCTCTCCTCTTTTTTCATCTGCCCACGTCACTTTTTCATTTGTAAAGTTCACAATGTGCATATCATCAGCGCCAACAGTTTTCCAGCCAATGACTTTATACTTTTTCTTATCATTTTCCACTTTAGCTTTTGCCCAAGTAACTAACGACGTTTGTATCTCTGCGTCCGGTGTTCCTATCCAGCAATTACGTGGTATAGCTCCCCCAACTTTTTTCAATAAATCCTCTGCATTTCCCTCACTTGCTAATTTAAAAACCTGTAATTTTAAAGGTGTACCCTCAAAAGCATCTTTTACAAGTTGAATATTGCTTTCTGTAAATTTCTTTTGCTCCTCTGCTCCAAAGTCCTCTATCGTTTTATAGTATTTTTTAGGCTCTCCCTCTGTGTCATCTCTTAGTATCAAGACAGCATATCCACGCTCGCCCCTTGTTACTGCCGATGCTCCTAGTGCCTTAAATACTATATCAATTTTAGGTAATCCTATTGTTGTCGGCATTTTATTCCCCCTTTACTTCTAAATCTTGCATTAATTCGTGCGGTTGCTCATCATATGCCTCAAATACATACATATTAAAGTCAAAAGTTAAAACTCCATCACGAATATTAGTTCGTACTTCTGATATTTGCCCGCAAACATCGTCACTTAAAGAAAAATTACTATTCGACACAAACATTTGTGTCAATTCCTCTTGAACTTCTAAAAGCTCAAAAGTATTTTTTCTATCATCTGCGGGAAAATATACAGTTGCTACACTTATTTTTCTTTCAATGAATTTCTGCATATAATCATTGCTTTTTATCTCATCAAAATAAATATATAAGGTTTGCTTATCATACCCCTCTTTAACATCTTTACTCATAATAGGACAGTTTAATTCTCTTAGTTTTTCAATTATTTTAGCTGTTATATCTGTTATTGTAAGCATATCAGCTCCCTTTAAAATCCATTTTTTTTGCAAACTTCATCAACGTAATTTTCCAGCGCCTCTATAAATTCATCTTCAAAGGCTTTTTTTGCATCATCAAATACATTTAAGCCCCTTTGATAACCTTTTACCTCTCCACTTTTAGTCACTATCTTATGACCGTACTCAATTAAATGAGCGTGTGGGGCTTTTGAGTACACCCTACAAGCAAAAGCACCATCAAATTTATATACTTTACCAGCTTTTATCCCTCTGATATAGTTTCCTGTCCTCTTTTTTGTCTTTCTTTGTGCCACTTCTAAGGTCTTTTTTTGTAAAGCTTTACCTTGCTTTTTTAAAAACTTTCTCGCCTCTGTATTTGTCAAAGCCTCGTTTAATTTTAATAGACTTTTTTCATAATCATCAAAATCACTCATCAATTTATCTCCTTATAAGTGTTGCATATACTTCAAGGTAGTTATTAGTGTTAAAATTTCTAATAATATGATTTATCTCATATTTCTCGCCCTCAAACATAATATAGTCTGTATGTTCGATATCTGTTTTTCTAATTATTATTTTAAATTTGTTTTCGACCCTTTCGGTTTCTGCCTCCGCTCCCTTTACACCTGCACCCGCTGGCACTATATCTGCCCATACTTTTTTAAGTAAGGTATCTTCAAAAGTATCTCCAAGCTTTCCAGCTACAAGGGTACGTCTATATATTTCAATTCTATTTTTCAACTTACTTGCGAGTGACATTCTTTGCCACCCCCATTTTTATTTTTAATAGCAATTTGTCCAAAACGGTATTTGTTCTTTGTTCTTTCTCTTCGCTTGTCCGCGTCTCAAACCTATCAGCGATTATTAATAATTGTGCCATTTTGTAGGATTTTGACGGGTTTTTCCCGTCATCTCCTGTACTGTTTTCTATCTCTTCCCGGCTAAATTCTATTAAGTGTTGTATTGTGTCATCTTCGTCATCAGTATCAACCCTTAAATACTTTTTAACCTCTTCTAGTTCTAAACTCATTTAGCACCTCTTTTCATTTTCGCAAGCTTGCGAAATTATTTTTTCTTAGTAGTTCCCCCTTTTTGCTCTCCCTCTGCTTCTGTTGATGCCTTGCTTTCTGTTTGTTCCTCTTCTACTTCTTTCTCTTGTTGTAATTTTATCAATTTCTCCTCTACAAGTTGCTCAATTAAAACATCTAAGTCAACACTTTCGCTAAGTTCATTTACTGCCTCTATTGCTGAAAAGTCTAGCTCACAAGCTATCATTGCCCTTTCATCAAATTTTTGAACATCAAATCTTGTGATAGCTCTTAGCCCTGTTGTATTTGTCTTAAAACTATCTCCCCCCGTTTGAGTAGACAATAGCGTCATCGCCTGTCTATCGAATAGCGTTATAAACTCTTCCATATCTCCTATGAAAATTTTTGCTTTTTGCCCCTCTGTTTTCATAACTTCGTTAGGCACTTCCACAACCGGCACACTATCAATCATTTTGCCTGTCGCTCTTTTCGGGTCGCTTTCAAGCAAGTATCTACCTATCGCGTCTTTTTCTTTTGAAAAATGAGTAAACGCATCAGAGTTCATATAAACTTTAAGTGTTGGTTTAAATACAGCGTTTATCTTTGTATTAATAGCCATTTTTAAATCATCAACCGTCTTAACAGGTGTAGGCGACGCAATAGCGTTTAGTATTTTTAATACCTCTCTATTCTCTGTTGTATTTGTTTTTCTCGCTAACCATTTATTGATATATTTTTCTAAATTTACATCACTGTCATTTTTTAAGTTATTAGGAATTGGTAATATTCCCCCATAATCTTTTATTGAATATGGTATATTAACAAACTTAGGCGATGTAACATCTGCTATTTCTCCACCGCTTGTTATATCAGCAAATCCCTCATCTTCCGCATCTTTTTCCATCACTCTTGACCCTGTCATCGTTGTTACAGGCTCAATTGTTATATAATCTCTAAATGCGAAAGTATGCTTTTTTAGCTCATTAATAGCTGTTTGCTGGTCGTTAGGTATTAAGTATCCCCCGTCCTCTCCCGATGATGATGATAGCTTATTTTTAGCTGTTAAAATTTCATCATTAGCAAGTGTATTTTTCCCTCTTACCATATTGAAAAAAGCTTTTTTATATGCCTTTTCTGCATCCTCATCTTGTGGCAAGTCTATTCTTTTTCCTGCCTGTCCTGCTTGTACTTTATCCATCGCCGATAACACTTCTAGTTTTTCGTTTTCCGCCTCAATTTCTCTTCTTATTTGCTTTAACTCTTCCGGTGTCGCTCCCTCTTTGTCCATTAAAACTTTAGCTTGTGCCTTTAATTCTGTTATCCTTTGTTTAATCTCATCTTTTGTTTTCATTAGATGCCCCCTTTTGTAATTAATAATAAGTTTAACTTTTCCTTTTCAACCTCTAGTTGTTTCTCATTTTCTCTTTGTCCATTTGATAACATAGCTTTCACATTGTCCGGCATATTTTTTAACCTGCTAACATCTCCAGCTTTAGCATATACTTGTTTTGCTCCTGAGAGCTTAACATCAAATATTTGTGATGCCTCTATACCTGTAAGCCACGTTTCATCTGTCATCATTCTCAATATATCATATCTTGTCATATCTTTTTTTATAACCTTTGTCATATAGACATCAGCTATAATATCATCAAGCTTATTTAAAAACTCAACCGCTTTTTGCATATCTTGTGAGTTTCCAGCCTGTACACACCACGCCCTGTGTATCATTAGTTGAGCATTATCAGCTATATATATCTCATCGCCTGCCATAGCAATTACTGACGAAATCGAGCCAGCTATCCCATCTATGTATACCCTTTTAGTGTTAGGGTAGTTTTTTAACATATTATATATAGCAATTCCAGCATTGACATCTCCGCCTAGTGAGTTTATATTGATGTCAAGCTCTCTATTGCCTGCATACGCTAAAAAATCTTTTATATATAGCGGTGTTACATCTTCATAGCTCGTTTGCTCGCTCTCGGTTGCGATAATATCTCCGTATATATCTACCTCAACAATATTATTGCCCTTAGCTCTTGCTTTTAATACTTTGAAATCTTTTATTTTTTACGCCTCCTCATCATTTTTACAAACGCAAGTGTTTTTCCATACATTTCCACTTCTAATTTGAGTTCAGTTTTACAACGCCTTTCTATCTCTCGTATTTTTCGCGCCTCTTCTCGTTCCTCTGCACTCATAAACAAACTACGTCTACCGTACATATCAACTTCTGTTTTCATCATCATTTTACACCCCCTTTTCTCCCTCTTTATACTGTACTCCTGCTTTATCAAGCGTGATAGCATTTCCGTTACCTATCAGCTTGTTTCCGCCTTTCTCTTCGCTTATATACGGTAAATCTAGCTCTTCCCGTGCCTCATTTACAGTCATAGCAAAATTATTGAGGTATGTTGTAATAACTTCTGATTGTGTCTTGCTATCCATTTTGAATAGTATTTTTTCATTGATATTTAATCTCATACCTTTTTGCATTTCATCACTACGCAATAATTTGCTTGTCATTTCCTGCTCATAGCTCTTAAAAAGTGGCTGTAATGTATTTACGTAAAAATCTAGTTGCTGGCTCTCACTATTACTATATGATGACTTGCTATAATCGTTGATGACGTTCGGCTTAATTCCAAACGCCCCAGCTATCTGCAACGCTGTCAATTTATTGTTTTCAAAAAATTGTGCATCTGCTAATTTCATATCTAATACGACCGCTTGAAATCCTAAAGGCAAAGGCATTATTTTCCCATTACCTGTTTTTTCTGCAAACTTTTCAATTTCACTTACTAACGCCATTTCTGATGCGTTATCTAATTGACCGGTATAGTGTACAAGTAATTTTGACCCATACATTCCGGATTTGTAAAATTTATTCAAAAACGCCTCTGCGTGCTTATTTGTATTTATTTGAGTTTTTAGTACTTCTCTGACCGGCATACCGACTAAACCGTCAAAAGAAAACGGGGTTTTAAAGTGTATAATTTCATCTTTACAAAATCTATACCTTTTACCTGTTCTCGCATCTGTCCACACATACCAAATCCCCTCATCACTCTCAAATATACCTTTATCATCAACCCAAACTTCCATATTTTTTGACGGCAACTGCCATAAATGCTTAATATATCCTTTTGTATCTGTTTCAATCCACACATAAGCATTTCCAAAATGTAGTTTATTAAGCTCTATTGTTGCCCAAAATTGTGAGGCTGTTAAGTAGGGGTTTGGTTTGACATTCAATAATAAATCTAGTTTATTATCAAATATCTTTTCTCTACCCTGTTCTTTTGTAACCTTTCTTTTCTCCCACGACATTTTACTCATCGTTTCTGATAAATGTTTCAAACATATAAAATAAATCATTTCGGAATAGTCCGGCGAGTTAGCAACGTCTTTTAAATCAATACCCCCGATTGTATAAGTATAATTTTGTAGGTCTTCTAGCCCTATCTCTTTTCGTGTTCCTTTAGGGGCATTTGTTTCTCTTGTCCTGTTGAAAGCTTTTTTTATTCTATCAGTCAATTTCATTCAGTCTTATCTCCCCCCTTGTATAATTTCATTAAATAGTCCGGTGTTCTGTACTTACTTAAATCAAGTATGAACTCGTGGTACTGTGCTAGCTTAAACGCTCCTAAAACCGCAATAAGTGGGTCAATACGCTTATGAGTTATATCTTTATCTATTTTGATAAGTCCGCCATTTGTTCTTATCATTGCGTTATTGACTGCGAAATTTAAAACCGGGTTATATAGGTAAAATACATTACTTGAATATACTTGTTCCCTAAATCCTGCGGTACTTTCATTTAAAGATTTATAACTTTGGTAAACCTCAACACACTCATAACCTTTTTTCTCTAACTCCATCATCATTTTAGAGGCATTTGCGGGGTCAAAACATAGATTTTTTATTTTAAAATTATTTTCTTTGCAAAAATTAAAAACATACTCAATTACTGCGTCTTGGTCTACGATAGGCGTATCAGTAACAGTAATATATCCGCGCTCTACCCAGCTATCATATGGCATTTTGTCAACTGCCATACGTTCTTTTAATTTTTCATAGTTTGGTATAAAAGAATGACTAAATATTGCATATTGAGCCACGCCGTTTACTTGTACCGGTATTACAAAACTTACTGATGTTAAGTCTATTTTTGCCGACATATCAAAACCAACGTATACCTCTTGTCCTTTTATTTCAAAAGGTATTTTCTCCACCTCGCAAGCTTTCCATTTTGCCATATCCATATACCCGTCTGCCTTTTTATTAAGCCACATATTTAAGCATTTAGTTTTAAATGCTGTCATCTTTTCGGGTATCTCTTTTGCAATCTTAAAATCTGAACTTAGTTTTTCCACACCCTCTTGATAATACGCTCTGATAGGATTTGCTTTTCTCCACGTGTCCAGCGATGCAACCTCATCATCAGTATCAGCCTCACAAATATCTATAAAGTACTCTTCATTTACAGTGTCGGTATGAGGGTTGAGAACATCAGAGCAATATGTGTACTCTTGAGTATAGCACGGTACATCTAAATCAACGCCAGCGGTCGTGATAATAAAAAGCAAAGGCTCTTTTGAGTTACTACCCAGCCCCAAATCATAAAACTCGGTCGTGGGGTGTTGGTGGTACTCATCTAAAACCAAAACCGCTGGGTTTGTTCCGTCCCCATTTTTTCCGTCTTGTTTGCTTAATGGTGCTAGAAATGAATTACTTTTAATATGTATTATCTTATCCCTTGTAATCTTGAATTTAGGCGATAAAATACTACCTTTAAGCATATTTTGTGCCTCATTAAACAATAATTTCGACTGTTCTCTTTTAGTTCCAGCGCAAAAGGTTTCGGCAATCTCTCTGTTTTTAGTTGCTACTACTGAAATCTCGTATAAAAGACTACCTGCTTGCATTTGAGTTTTAGCATTTTTTCTCGCTACTTCGGTAAAAGCCTTTTTAAATCTTCTTATTCCGTCCACATCTTCCCAGCCGTAAACTTGACACAATATGAATTTTTGCCAAGTTGTAAGATTTATAGGTTGCCCTGCAAGTATTCCTTTTGAGTGCCTTAAATATGTAAACCATTTGACTATCCGCTGTGCTTTCTCCTCGTTCCAGCGGTACTTATAGTTTTCTCTTTCTAAATCTCTCAAAAACCTCATACAAGCCCATTTGTGCTTTTTACAGCTTACAATCCTATCATTTATACAATCATCAGCATATTTTTTTAACTCTTCTAAGATAGTCATATATCTCCAAACTCGCTTATTACTTCACTCTCTTTACTTTCTGTCTTTATGCCTTTTAATTTAAGTTTTCCCTCTGTGGTCATTCCTAGTAACGTCGCGTACTTCCTCATCTCTTCTGAATATTTTAATTCTAAATTGACATAAGGATTTGACTGTTTACCTATCACTATTTTTAAACCTACTTTTTGAGATGCTTTTACCCACTTGGCAAAAGCGTTGCAATAAGCTCCTAAGTTGTTATAATCTAAATTACATATAAGAGAGTTTTTGCCAAACTCATTTACCAGCCTGTCCCACTCCTCGCGGGCTACTTCATCAACTAGCCAATCCGGCTTATTTTTTAAAGCATCTTTATCAAAGATGATGCTCTCCTCTATCTTTTTCTTTTCTTTTTCCACTTTTGTGAGATGCTTAGTTTGCAACTCCAGCGGTTTTCTAGCTCCCATACTGCTTTACACCTCACTATTTATTTATTATTCCATCCATATACGACAAAACTATCAAGGCTATTGTCATTACTAAAAAATATCCACTTTTCATTTACCACCTCATTTTTTTCTATTGGGAATTTTGCGAAAAGAAAACTAACCGATGCGGTGTCCAGCACTTCGTCAAAAACTTTTTCATACCCCCCTACCCGCTTGGTAAAGTTGCTTATACTGTCTTAACTCCTCTTGTACTTGCTCGATGTTCTCGCTCTTATATCTTCTATGTACTTCTCTATGTGCTGTATCACTTAGCGGTATCAAATTATCTAAGTCATATATCAACTTTTTATTGCTCTCTACTTCAATAATGTGATGCACAAGCGTTGCTGGTACAATACGATTATATTTATACAGAGTATAAAGACATATATTATCACTTGTTGCTAAACTTCTTTGTCTTGTAAGTTCCCACTTTTTATTGTTGTATACCTCTTTATTTTTCCTCTTGTGTTTATCGTAGTATCTATCACTTTCTTTTTTCAGATGTTCAAAACACTTATTCGGACATTCTACTGTGATTGAATGTAACTTCTTACAACGTGGGCATTGTTTCAATATCATTTTGAAAACTCCTTTAACTCCTCAAGCTCTAGCTTTTTTGTTTCTACCTCTATCTTTTTCAACTCATTTTCTAGTTTGATTTTTTTCAGTTCGTACTCTTCCCGAATGGTTGGCATCTCCTCGATGTTACGTCTTAATTGCAACATCTTTTCTATTCTCTCCGCTCTGACCTTAACTGCTTTTTCAACTTTATCATCTAACAGTTTCGCATCGGGCTTTTTATATGTGTTGTCAATAAGCTCTTGCAACACGTCTGCCTCTTCTCTAGCTTTTTCACTTATCATCTGTCTTAATTCTCTTTTACTCTGCTCATCTCTTTCAACAAAAGTTTCATAAGCTATCTTACTTCTGATGCCTTTGACCCAAGCGTCCCCTTTTACTTCCGCAAGTTTCTTTCTTTTTTTTAAAGTTGATAGAGGTACTTTGTACACAAGAGCTAATTTGCTCAAATCTTCGCCTAGTTCATATCGTAATCTTATTTCAAACTCTTTCGACTTTGTCAAAGCTATTTCTATCACTCTCCTATTTTTATTAAAACAAAGATAAAAAAAATATAAAAATAAGTACCACTTTTCACACTTAATAAACCGTAGCAAAAAAAGCTATTTTTTAATTTTGCTTTTTCCTGCTATAAATATTTATTTTTTATGAGTTTATGCCCAATTTCTTTCGACCAACTAAAATGTTTTAGTTGGCAAAAAAAAATCCTCAAAAATCTTTTTTAAAAAAAATATATAGACATCATAATTTTTAACATCTACATATTTTTTAATAATCTGTTTTTCATAAGTCGTGTGATGCTTAGAGGGTATATTTTCTTTTGTAATCTCTAACAAAAATTTAAAATCAAATATCCAACTATTTTGTTCGAGGTATTTAAAAATACCCCTTTCCTCTTTCAAATGTTCCGGTATATCTTTATTGTGTATTTTTAGTTTTTCTCTCAACTCTCTTTTTACTTTTTCATTTCTTTTAAAATTTTTAAATTCGTAAGAAAGATTTTTCTTTATTTTCTCCAGCTCCTTAAAGGGTCTTTCTTTTATTTCGACCCTTAATGCCTCTTGGAATAAATCTTTGATAATATCAACACTTAAAAATGTTTTCAAACTATTATCTATTTGTCTTTTTTCTGTTACATACTTATAATAATCACGCCCAAGTAGTACCTCTACCCTTGTAACCTCTGTATCTATTTCTATACCTTGATTAATCAACATTTCAAAACTCTTGTCATAAATCTTAATGACTTTCCCTCGATTTTCTTTTTTGAAATCGGCATTTTTAGTATTGATGTAGAGGTTTCTATCTCTGCGGATTTTATTTGGTATACTTTCAGCATTAAAACTATATAACCCAAGTGCTTTTTGATAGTTTGCACGTCCTACAAGCATAATTACATCTTGTAAGTCTAAAAATGACATATTTAATGTTGAATTTATCTCTAGTTCTTTGATTTTTGCCTCTTCTAAGTCTAAAAATACACCTTTTATCGCCATTTCTTTTACAATTTTATCAAGTGAAATTTTTACATCTTTCACTGTTGAATTATACAAATTATGCCCCTCTTTAATTTTGTTAGGATTAAACTCAAGCGTGGCGATATTATACTCTCCACTTTCATTTTTTATCATTGAATATGTCAAAGAATAATTATTGTCATTACATTCAAATCTTTCTATCGTTTCGCCCTGTTTGATAATCTTTTTCTTTTCCAGCTCTAAAAAGTTCTCTACTTTAAAGTTGTTTAAAACTATTCTATCGATACCTATTCTTTCGATCCTTGATGTTTCGACTATCAACTTTAAACACCACCTTTTCTATTTTTTTTGTAAAATCGCCTACCCCTTTCCCGAGCCTGCTCTAGTTATATTTATAGCTCAACCAAAAATTTTACAAAAAATAAAGGGAGTTAAGACCTGCATCGCTACAAGCCTCAACTCCCTATTTCGAGTTTTACGGTACATTTAATTGTTATCTTAATTTTACTTTCGTTACTTCTCCACAACTGCATTTTATTTTAAACTCAATACCGTTGCTGGATATGCTCAAGCCCTCTCTAAAGTGCAAATAACCGCTGTCATCGGTTGAAAATAGAAAGTTCCTGCACTTATTGCATCTAGTTTTTTTGTTTTTCATTTTTTCTTTTATTATCTCTATTTGCATTTTAATATTAGCACATACTTTCTAAAAAAGTCAATTCTTTTTTTGTGCTGTCCCCCTTTCCACTTTCTTTGTATAAATAGAATATCATATTTTTACACTAAAAAAAAGAGGGGCATAAAAAAAGTGTACTATGTATAGTACAGTTTTTTATTTTGCTAACTTCATAAAAAAAAGAGCACTATTTATGCTCTTTCTACAATTTTATCTATTATTTCTCTTACTTCTTTTTGTTTTGTAACGTAAAAGATGCTAGTTAGGTTGCCATTTTTATAAGTTGAGGCGTATTTTTCTTTTAACGACAACTTATAATACCCTCTAGTATACACTATATATTCAACTCTTGCATCTAGTGAAATCTCCATTAAAAACTTTTCTTTAATCATTTTATCGCCTCTTTTACTCGTTAAAATTTATTTCAAATTCCACATCGTAAATTTCATTATATTTCGCAATTCCTTTAATATTTTTTGGACTTACACTTGTTATATCTGCGTTATTTTCTGACATTATTCTATTGATTAGTTTAAAATTTAAAATTTTTATTTTTTTGTCACGCAAGTATAAATCTAGCGTATCTTCAATTTTATCTTCTTTTATTTTTTCAAGTTCCTTTTTGTAGTCATTAGTAGCGTTTTTTAATCTTTCTTTTAAGCGTTTTTCAAACTCTTCTCTAGTCACTTTTAACCACCTTTTTTATTTTTGTTTTAAAAAAAGAGTGGAATGTCTTCCACTCATAAAAGCAAGTTAATTTTGATTAAGTCCAATTTAAGCCCAAACGAGCTTTTTTATTTTTTGACGTCTGATTTTTCCAGCGTTTGCGAGATTTTTCTTTTATTCCCACTCTATTGTTGCAGGTGGCTTACTAGAGATGTCATAAGTCAATCTGTTAATTCCTTTAACCTCATTTAAGATTCTATTTGAAACTCTTTCTAAGAATTCAAATGGAAGGTGTGACCAAGTAGCAGTCATAAAGTCAATTGTGTTAGCAGATCTTAAAACTGCAGTGTATTCATATGTTCTTTCATCTCCCATAACTCCAACTGATTTAACAGGTAGAAGCACAACGAAAGCTTGGCTAACTTTATTGTAAAGATCAGCAGCTCTTAACTCTTCGATGAATATATCGTCAGCTTCTCTTAAAATATCAGCTTTCTCTTTATCGACTTCACCAAGAATTCTAATTCCTAGTCCAGGTCCTGGGAATGGATGTCTATCGATCATGTGATCAGGGATTCCTAACTCTCTTCCAACTTTTCTAACTTCATCTTTGAAAAGCTCTCTTAATGGTTCAAGAAGTTTGAACTTCATATCTTCAGGAAGTCCACCAACATTGTGGTGAGATTTAATAGTCATTGAAGGTCCTTTTACTGACATAGATTCAATAACGTCAGGATAGATAGTTCCTTGAGCTAAGAATTCTACATCTGTAAGTTTTCCAGCTTCTTCATCAAATACTTCGATAAATTCTTTTCCAATTATTTTTCTTTTCTTTTCAGGATCAGAAACTCCTGCAAGTTTAGAAAGGAATCTTTCTTCAGCATCTATACATTTGATGTTCATATGGAAATTTTCACCATAAACTTCCATAACTTTTTTAGCTTCATCTTTTCTTAAAAGTCCAGTATCAACGAAGATACAAGTTAATTGATCTCCAATTGCTTTGTGGATAAGAGTAGCAGCAACAGAAGAGTCAACTCCTCCTGAAAGTCCTAGAAGAACTTTTTTATCTCCTACAGTTTCTCTTATACTTTTAATAGTTTCTTCTATGTAGTTACCCATAGACCAGTTTTGTTCACATTTAGCAATATTGAATACAAAGTTTCTTAAAATTTGTGTTCCATATTCAGAGTGAGTAACTTCAGCATGGAATTGGATACAGTAAGAATTGATATCTTTGTTGTAAGTAGCAGCTACACAAGAAGTAGTATGTCCGATTTGAACATATCCAGGAGCCATTTTAGTTACATGGTCATTATGACTCATCCAAACTTTAGAGTTATTAGGTACTCCTTCGAATAGAGGGCTGTCAGGACAGTCGATGATAAGTTCAGCTTTACCAAACTCTTGTTTGTCAGCTCTTGCAACTTCTCCACCCATTAGGTGAGTAGTTAATTGCATTCCGTAACAGATTCCAAGAACTGGGATACCTTTGTAGAATAGATCTTTATCAATAGTAGGAGCTCCTTCAGCATAAACAGAAGCAGGTCCTCCAGAAAGAATTATTCCTTTAGGTTTTCTAGCTAGGATCTTATCTAAAGGTTCGAAGTAAGGAACAACTTCAGCATAAACACCCATTTCTCTGACTCTTCTAGCAATCAATTGATTGTATTGAGAACCAAAGTCCAGTATTATAATACTATTTTCTTTCATAAAAACCTCCAATTTAAAATAAAAGGAGCAAAAATGCTCCTTGTTTTACCAAATTAAAAACAAATATCATTTTCTACAATTATACATCAAATATTAATATTTGCTTTATTATGAAATTTTACCATAAAACCTAATCTCTGTCAAAAAAATATTTTTTTAAAAATTTAGCTACTCCATTGTTATCATTGGTATCAGTAATATAATCTACACTTGCCTTTACTTCTCTTGTGGCATTTCCCATAGCAACCCCATATTTAACAGCTCTAAGCATCTCTATATCATTAGTAGCATCACCAAAGGCTACACACTCTTCAGGAGAGATACCATAAGTTTTTAATACTCTTTTTAAAACTAATCCTTTATTGACTTCTCTGTTTAAAACTTCATATAGGATATCTGTTGATTTAGCAGTATAAACTTTATCACCTAATACTTTTTGTACCTCTCTATGTACTCTTTCTAAAGTTTCAGGTTCTTCATCTGTTCCTAAAAAAACTGATTTTGTCATCTTATAATCATCAAAATCATAGAAATCTTTCTCAATAGGTATCATATCTCTTTCACTACCATATCTGATAACCTCTCTTCTTGAAGAATCCTCAACATACCATTCATTATTTTGATAAAGATTTAAAGGAACTCCCAATCTCTTACTTATTCTTATTAACTCTTTTACATGATCAGCTTCTAAAGGAAGTTCAAAAATTACCCTATCATTTTCATAGTCCACTACCTTTGCTCCATTATAAGCAATAACTACACCACCAGCATCTAAATCTAAAGCATAAGGCTTAGTAGCTAAATATGTTCTTCCTGTAACTAGAAAAATTTTAACACCTCTTCTATTTAACTCTTTTAATACCTCTCTGTTTGTTTCAGATATTTTCTTATCACTTGTCAACAATGTTCCATCTAAATCTAATGCAATAGCTTTTAATTTCATTTTACCACCTCTCGTATCAAATCAAAATAGATGCTTTTTATGTGGATATTATATCACTTTTTATATTGAATTTAAATAATTCTATTGAGGTGGAAAATGCAAAATTATTTTAAATAGTGTTTTAAAGAAAGTGTTGTGCTATAATAAAAATAAAAAATTTATGTGGAGGCAGTTATGATAAAAAATATTATATTTGACTTAGGAAATGTATTAGTTAAATACTCACCTGAAAATTTTTTAAATAAATATGTAAAAAAGGAGAATCAGGAAGATTTTATTATAAATATTTTTAAAAGTAAAGATTGGTTAGAGTTAGATAGAGGAACTTTATCATATGAAGATGCTATTGAAGTTTTTACTAAAAGAGTTCCAGAAGAGAAGGAGAGTATAGAGAAACTATTTAGAGAGAATATCTCTTCTTGTATATCACCAATAGAGGAGAATGTTGAGATTATGAGAAAATTGAAAAATAATGGATACAATGTGTATATTCTTTCAAATTTTCATCAGCCAGCCTTTGAATATATTAGAGAAAATTGGGATTTTATAAGGGAGTTTGATGGAGATGTAGTTTCTTGCTACTATCACTATATTAAGCCAGAGAGAGCTATATATGAAACTATTTTAAATAAATATAACCTAATTCCAAGTGAAACTATTTTTATTGATGATATAGAAGCAAATATCAAGGGAGCAAAGGAAGTTAATATAGATGGGATCCATCTTCCTGATTTTAAAAATTTAAAAGTTCTTTTAAAAGATAAGGGAATAAAAATCTAAAAATAATTGTTTTATAAAAAATACTGATGTTTTTTTATGATTTTGATTTTTTTATTTAATCATTCCTATTTTTAATAACAAGTTGAATTTATATTTCAATATAAAATTAATTTTTTTGATACACAAAAAATATTTTTTATAGTATAATACAGAAAAGTTGTATTTTACGTCTGTAATTGAGAATAATTCATTTGTAATTAAGGGGGAAGAAAAATGTTTTTATCACCAGAAGAAAAACTACTGGCTTTTAGAAAGAAACATAAAATTACTCAAGGGGAGTTAGTAGGGGAAGATATCACAAGAGTTTTTTTAGGAATGATTGAAATAGGAAAGAGATCATTAACTGAGAAAACAGCAAAATTACTATGTAAGAATTTTAATAGAATTTTAAAAGAGAGGGGAATTAAAGATTCTATTAAAGTTGAAGAGTTAATGAAAACTAAGGAGCAACAGGCAATAGAGTTTTTTAAAGATATTCTAAAAAGAGATAATATCTCTTCAAAAGAGATTATTTGGGATATTGAAGAAGCTCTTTATGAGATAAATGATGCAGATAGAGTAAATTATTGTTTACAATTATTTGAAAAATTCTTTAGTTTAAAAGAGTATAGAATAGCAAGAAACTATCTTTTAAAATCTATGCACAGAGTAAAAGATATAGAAAGTATAAAGGAAAGCCTTTTGAAGATTTTTGAATTAAATAAGATACTTTGTGATTATGAGGGAAGTGTTTTTGCATATAGAAGATTTAAAAATAAATTAGAAAAAGAAAAATGGTGTGAAATTTTAGAAAATATACTATTTAACTATTCATATGCTCTTATTAAATGTGGAGAATACAAGGAAGCTTTTGAAAATTTACAACTTCTTATAAAGAAATCTAAAAATGATAAATTCTTATTTGAAACTAGAAAATTATTAGGGAAAGCTTATAAGAAAATGGGAGATTATTCACATGCAACTAGCGAGTTTATATCTCTAGCTAAAGGGAAAACTCCTCAAGATAAAGCTGAAGCATATAGCAATATGATAGAGATAGCTTTAGAAACTGATGATATTTTACTTTTAAAGAAATTCTATGAAAAATGTAAAATAAATTATGAAGCTGATAGAATACAAGATGAAAAACTAAATTTTGAGATTTTAATTTGGTTAGGAAAGGGAGCTAAAAAGCTTCAAAAGAATAAGGATAGTAAGGCTTTCTTTATGGAAGCTTTAATGGTTGGAAAAAGTAATAACTATTCAGTAGAAAAGAGAATGGAAATAATTTCAGAACTATTCCAAATATTTGAAAAAAGTGATTTTTTCTCTGTTCAAAGTATAGAGAATGAATATTTTGGGCTATTACTTGATGAAAAGAACTATAAGCCAGGTATAAGAATTTTAGAATATTACTATAAAACTTTACCATCTGAATTGGAAAATAAATTTAAAATGTTTAAATAGTAAAAGAAAAAGGGGCAATACAGCCCCTTTTATCATATTATCTTTCCTTTGCTCTAGCAACAAAAGCTTTAAAAATCCCTAAAAACTCAGGATATCTATTGATTAAATTTTCAGGATGCCATTGTATACCTAAAATAAATCTATCTTTCATATCAACAGCTTCAAAAGCTTCAACTACTCCTTCACAAGAAAAAGCAGTAGCTTTTAAACCTTTTCCAAGTTTTTTAACTCCTTGATGATGGAAAGAGTTTACATAGATTTTTTCAGTTTCAAATATATCGTGGATTAAAGATTCTTTTTTTATACTTACACTATGAAAAAGTTCATCTCTATTAATAGCTTTAGGGTGATGTCCCATAGCAGATTGTACTTGAGTATCTATATCTTGATAAAGAGTTCCATCAAAAGCTACATTGATTAGTTGATGTCCTCTACAAATTCCTAAAACAGGAATATTTCTTCTACAAGCTTCTTCTAAAAGTTTAAATTCCATCTCATCTCTCTTAGTATCAGTTCCTGCTATTTGTAAAATTGGATCTTCACCATAGTATCTAGGTGCTACATCTTCTCCACCACTAAAAATTACACCATCTAGAACATCACTTTCTAGCATCTCCATAGTTAATTCTTCAGATATTATTGGTATAAATAAAGGTATTCCTCCAGCAGCAATTACAGCTTCAGCATATCCAAAGTTAATTGCATTATATTCTCCTTTTTCTCTTTTTTCCCTAAATGTTGTTATTCCTATTATCGGCTTCAATTAAACTCCTCCCAATCTTTTAATTTTTACTTATACTATTACTATACTCTTATCAACTAATTTTTACAAATACTTTTATATATTTTTATTGATAAATTTTTATTTAAATTTATTAACAAGAATATATATTTATTGTATTTTTTTTAGTTGTATTTTGTTATTTTATAAATAGAGAAGTATCTTTTTATAAAAAATATATTTTTTTGTTATATTTTATAGAAAATCTTTGACATAATTTGAGAAATATAGTAAAATTACTCTGTATGTAAAAAATTAATTACTCATATATCCCTGTAATATGGTCAGGAGTTTCTACGGGTTGCCAAAATAACAAGCCGCTATGAGTGAATTTAATAGTCTTAATTTTGTAATTTTAAGATTATTTTCTTTCACTTTAGTTTTTGAAAGGAGATAATCTTTTTTTATCTCTTAGTTGCAGGAAAGTTGAGTAAAAAAACTTGGAGGTAAAAAAGATAATGAAAAACAGATCCCCTTATGATTTGGACGGAGTACCAGTTTTAAAGGAGGCTATTCCACTAGGATTACAACATATTTTAGCAATGTTTGTAAGTAATATTACACCTTTGATTATTGTTGCAGGTGCTATGAAAGTTCCTAGTGAAACAAAAACATTTTTAATTCAATGTACAATGTTAGTTGCTGGAATTAACACAATGATTCAAGCATATCGTATCGGACCTATCGGAGCTAGATTACCTATCGTTGTGGGTACAAGTTTTGCTTTTGTTCCTGTTGCTTTATCAATTGGAAGTAAATATGGTTATGAAGGTATTTTAGGAGCTGCCCTTGTTGGAGCATTGTTTGAAACTTTTATTGGAGCTATCATTAAAAAAATTAGAAGATATTTCCCACCTGTTGTAACAGGAGTTATAGTTCTTTCAATAGGACTTTCTCTTTTACCAGTAGGAGTTCAAAACTTTGCAGGAGGAGTTGGAGCTGCTGATTTTGGTTCTTTCTCAAACTTATTCCTTGCATTAGTAGTTCTTATTACAGTAATTTTCTTTAAACAATTTACAAAGGGTATTACAAGTACTGGTTCTATATTCATAGGAACTGTTGTTGGATTTATAGTTGCTTTATTTATGGGAAAAGTTGATCTTACTCCTATAAAACAAGCTGGATATATAAATTTCCCTATGCCTTTTACATATGGATTTAAGTTTCATTTAGATGCTTGTTTAGCTATGATTATGATGTTTATTGTATCAGCAGTTGAAACTGTTGGGGATATGTCTGGAGTTACTATGGGTGGAGCTAATAGAGAGGTTACAGATAAAGAGTTATCTGGAGGAATCTTAGCTGACGGTTTTGGAAGTGTACTAGCTTCTATGTTCTCTGTACTACCTACTACTTCATTTAGCCAAAATACAGGTATTGTTGCTATGACAGGTATAATGAGTAGATTTGTAGTTGGAACAGGGGCGGCATTCTTAATAGCAGGAGCATTCATTCCAAGAATTGGAGCTATCTTATCAAGTGTACCTGCAAGTGTTCTTGGTGGAAGTTTAGTAATGATATTTGCAATGATCTCTATCAGTGGAATAAATCTAATTACTAAAGAGCCTTTAAAAGGTAGAAATGCCGTTATTCTTTCAGTTTCTTTAGGACTTGGATATGGACTTGGAAGTGTACCTGCTGCTTTAAAATACTTCCCTACAAGTCTTCAACTTATTTTCGGAGGATCAGGAATAGTTGTTTCTGGAGCGATAGCTGTTATTCTTAATATAATTCTTCCTCTTGATGAACAAACAAAAGAGGAGTTAAAAGAGAAAAAGGAAGCTAGAGAAAGAGCATAAAGTTTATAAAAAAATATTGTACAGCAGAGAGATGGCAATTTTAATGCTACTCTGCTGTATTTTTATGGTATAATATAAGTATAAAAATAAAGATAAACAGGAGGTTAAATTGTTTAGTTTTTCTAAATTTTATTCAGCTTCTACATTGCAAGAAGCTTATGATGAACTTCTAAAAAACAAAAAAAATATTATTCTTGGTGGGACTTCATATTTAAGAATGGAGAACACAAATTATAACACAGCTATTGATCTATCAAATCTATCTCTTTCATATATAAGAGAAGAAGATAATTTTATACATATTGGAGCTATGACATCTTTTAGAGATGTTGAAGTTTCTCCTATTGTAAACAACCTTTTTAGTGGTGTTCTTTCAAGCTCAGTAGAACATATTATAGGGGTACAATTTAGAAATAATGTAACTGTTGGAGCTACTGTATTTTCTAAATATGGTTTTTCAGATCTGATACCAGCTCTTTTAGCAATGGAAACAACAGTTGTTCTATTTAAAGAGGGAGAGATCTCTTTAGAAGATTACTTAGCAAGAGAGGGAAAAACTAGAGATATTCTTGTAGAGATTAAAATAAAAAAAGTTGAAGGAAAAGGTTCTTTCCAAAGTATAAGAAAATCAAAAACTGACTATGCTATTACAAATGCAGCAGTTACAAAATCTCAAGAGGGATTTAGAGTTGCAGTAGGAGTAAGACCTAGCAAAGCTGTTTTAGCTTACAAAGCTATGGAAATTTTAAATTCTGCTGATGAGATTAATGAAGATATAATTAATGAAGCTTGTGAGGCTTTAAATGAGATCAAATATAGTTCAAATATGAGAGGTACTGGAGAGTATAGAGCTGCTGTATCAAAAGTGTTAGTTAAGAAAGCTATTATGGAGGTATTATAATGTTATTAAATTTAACTATAAATGGATTAAAAAAAGAATTACTTATAGCTGATGATGAATACCTTCTTGATGTATTGAGAAAAGCTGGATATTTAAGTGTAAAAAGAGGTTGTGATACAGGTTCTTGCGGACTTTGTACAGTTCTTGTAGATGATAAACCTGTTCTTTCTTGTAGCACTTTAGCAGCAAGAGTTAATAATAAAAAAGTTACAACTATTGAAGGAGTACCTGAAGAAGCTGAAAGATTTGCTCACTTTATGGCAGCTGAGGGAGCAGAGCAATGTGGATTCTGTGCACCAGGATTTACATTGACAGTACTTGCTATGATGAAAGAGTATGATAACCCTACTGATGATGAGATTATGCACTATCTAAATGGAAATCTTTGTAGATGTAGTGGATATGTATCTCAATTAAGAGCTATTAAAAACTTTATGGAGGCTGAAAAATCAAATGAAAATAGTAAATAAATCTACTAAAAAAATTGATAGTATTGGAATAATTACAGGAAGACCTCTATACACAGATGACTTAGTTATCAATAATAACTCTCTTATTGTAAAACTTTTAAGATCACCTCATGCTTATGCAAGAATTGCTGATATTGATACTTCAATAGCTAAAAAAGTTCCTGGAGTTGAAGCAATATTTACATATCATGATGTGCCTAATACAATGTTTACATTAGCTGGACAATCATATCCTGAACCATCTCCATATGATAGAAAAATTCTTGATGAGTATGTGAGATATGTTGGAGATCCAGTAGCAATTATTGCAGCAATAGATGAAAAAACAGCTGAAAAAGCTATGAAACTTATAAAAGTTAAATATGAAGTTCTTGATGCAGTTATAGATTATGAAAAAGCTCTTGACTCAGATATCTTAGTTCATAGAGAAGCTGCTCATACTAATTTTCCCATAGGATATGACAACAAGAGAAACTTAGCTTCATCTTACTTAGAAACTAAGGGAGATGTAGAAAAGGGATTTGCTGAAAGTGATGTTATTATAGAGGAAACTTACTATACACAACCACAAATTCACGCAATGATGGAAACTTATAGAACTGCTTGTTATCTTGATGCTCATGGAAGATTAAATGTTATCTCTTCTACACAGATACCTTTCCATGTGAGAAGGCATTTAGCTAGAGCATTAGAGATGCCAAGTAGCAGAATAAGAGTTATGAAACCAAAACTTGGTGGAGGTTTCGGAGGAAAACAAACTTCAGTTTGTGAAATCTATCCAGCTTTTGTTACTATGAAAACTGGAAAACCATCTAAGATTGTATATACAAGAAAAGAAACTCAAGCTTGCTCAAATACAAGACATGCTATGAGATTAAAAGTTAAAATTGGTTCTGATAGAGAGGGAAATATCAAAGCAATAGATATTAATGTATTATCAAATACAGGAGCTTATGGAGAACATGCACCAACAGTTACAGCTCTTGTTGTTTATAAAACATTCCCACTATATGCTAAAGTGCCTATGAGATGTAAAGCTGATATAGTTTACTCTAACACAACAGTTGGAGGAGCATTTAGAGGTTATGGAGCTACTCAAGGTACATTTGCAGTTGAATCAGCAGTAAATGAACTTGCTCATAAATTAGGGCTAGATCCTACAGAGGTAAGAATGAAAAACTTAGTTGATCAATCTGAAACTGTAAGTGGAGATATAAAAAAATGTATCGAGATAGGAAAAGAGGCATTTGATTGGAAAAATAGATGTGTAAAGGATATGGGAAATGGTAAGGTAAGAGCTAGTGGAATGGCTGTTACAATGCAAGGTTCTGGTATTCAAGGGGTAGATACAGCTTCTGCAACTTTAAAACTTCACGATAGTGGAGATTACACTCTATATATTGGAGTTACAGATATGGGACAAGGTTGTGATACTGTAACTGCTCAAATGGCAGCTGAAATATTAGAAGTTCCTATGGAAAAAATAATAGTAAATAGTGCTGATACTGATGTATCTCCTTATGATCCAGGAGCATATGCTTCAAGTGGAACTTATGTAACAGGAAATGCAGTTATATTAGCAGCTAAAAAGATGAGAGAAGAAGTAATGAAAATGGCATCTTTCCTAATGAAAACTCCTATAGAAGAACTTGAGTATATGGGAGAGTATGTACAAGATAAAAATGGAAATCAACTTTCACTTAAAGAGATTGGAGTTAGATCTGTATCATTTGAGGGAATGAATCAACTTACAACTACTGCAACTTGGGGAGGAAAAACTTCACCACCACCATTTATAGCAAGCTTTGCTGAAGTAGAAGTTGATACATTAACTGGGGAAACTAAAGTAATAGACTTCCTATCTGTTGTAGATTGTGGACTACCTATCAACCCTGCTCTTGCTCAAGTACAAGTTGAGGGAGGAATTGCTCAAGGTATAGGGCTTGCTCTTTATGAAGATATTCAATTTGATGAGAGAGGAAAGATGAAACATGATACTTTAATGCAATATAAGATACCTTCAAGAAAGGATTTAGGAAACAATATTAAAGTTATGTTTAGTTATTCAGATGAGCCTACAGGACCTTTCGGAGCTAAATCAATAGGTGAGGTTGTAATTAACACTGCTTCTCCAGCTATAGCAGATGCAATTTATAATGCTACAAATAGAAGATTAAGATCACTGCCTATGACAAGTGAGAAAATTTTCTGGGCTATTAACTCAAAAAATAATTAAAAAATATATATGATATATATGCAGAGGTTTTGCTTCTGCATATATTTTTAAACAAATTAAAAAAAATCTATTTTTTCTATAAAAAATGTGATATGATGTAACTTATTATACTAGAATTTATATTTGTTGGAGGCAACTATATTATGAAATTATTAAAAGAATATATACAAAAAAATGGAAAGGCTATAGGAACAGGAATTTTAAAAGTAGATAGCTTTTTAAATCATCAAATAGATCCTAATCTTATGATGGCTATGGGAGAAGAATTTAAAAGAAGATTTGAAAAAGATGGAGTAAATAAGATTCTTACTATAGAAGCTTCAGGAATTGCTATTGGACTTGCTGCTGCTTATGCTTTTAATGTACCTCTTGTTTTTGCTAAGAAAAAAGTTCCATCTACAATGGGAGATTTCTATACTGCAAATGTTTTCTCATTTACTAAAAATAAAGATTACACTATCTGTGTTTCAAAAGAGTTTTTACACTCAGATGATAGAATTCTTATTATAGATGACTTCTTAGCTATGGGAAATGCAATTTTAGGTTTAAAATCTTTAGTTGAACAAGCAGGAGCAAAGGTTGTTGGAGCAGGAATTGCAGTGGAAAAGGGATTCCAAAAAGGTGGAGATCTACTTAGAGAAAATGGACTTAAAGTAGAATCACTTGCTATTATTGATTCATTACAAGATGGAGTTGTAAAGTTTAAATAATTATAAGATAAATAATTTTAAAATAACTCTGGTGTTTTTCACTGGAGTTATTTTATTATAATACTATTTTAAAATTACTAAAAGAGTTCAAAAATAAAAAAGCTTTTTATGATTTTTATTTCATAGAAAGCTTTTTTGCTTATTAATAGAAAATTATTTATTAGAATTTTTTTGATAATATGAAAAATATAGAAATAATGGTAAGAAAACACCACCTGATAGAAAATTACCTATTGTAGTAGGGAGAAAATGTTTAACAAATATATCTAATAAAGAAAAATTTTCTGGAGAAAGAATCTTTCCAACAGCTATAATAAACATATTTGCCACAACGTGTTGATATCCACAAAGTACAAAAAGCATAATAGGAAACCAACAACCTAAAATTTTACCAGTGACATCATTTGAACTCATAGCCATAATAATTCCCATAACTACAAGAATATTACAGAAAAATCCACTAGCGACACATTGAGAAAAAGAAAGTCCTATTTTTGAAATTCCAGTATCTAAAAAAATTTTTTGAATAATAGGAGAGTTAAAAACTCCAGCATAGAAAGCTAAATATGCAGTAAAAAAACTTCCTAAAAAGTTTCCTATCCATACTGTAGTAAGATTTTTTATTAAGTTAGAAAATTTAAGTTCTTTTGAAAGAAAAGCAAGAGATAATAAACTATTTCCTGTAAAGAGAGATGAACCTGTAAATATACAAAGCATAAGCCCAATAGGAAATATACAAGCACCAATGAACTTTGAAAAACCAACATCAAAAGTTTGAGCAAGAGTTTGTGAAGCTGTAAAATTTCCAATGGCAGCAAGGGCAATAAACATTCCTGCTACGAAACCAGAAATAAGAGTTTTCATATTATTTTTTTCATTTCCCCGAGATATTCCCATAGAAATAACAGCAGAAGTTACTTCTGTTGGATTTAAAAAAGATTTTGACATCTAAACCTCCTAAAAATAGTAATTAAAAATTTAAACTTCTAAGTTTGCTTTACTTAGATAGCTATATTATAATCTTTACTTTTTTTGTCAACTATAATAATTGAATATTAACATAAAATTTTTTATTTGTCAACGAAGGTAAATAGTTTAAGTTCTAAAATAATAAAAGAGTTATTTAAAAAATTAACTAAAGAGGAGCTTAAGAAAATAGTTGAAGGAAAATAAAAAATAGGAGGAGATTTTATGGATCAAGTAGTAGAAGCAGTAAAATCAATGTTAGGAACAACATATATAGATAGTTATTTAGCTGAATTTGAAAGACAAAAAGGTGAAAAACTAACAGATATAGAGCAATTAGGAGTAAAATTATTTTTCTCTGGAGCAACATATGAATATGAATCTGTAGTTGAATCATTAGATAATATGGATATGAATTTATTAAGAGATATCTTAAATGATAATCAAGGTCCAGAAGAAAAAAATGATGAAATTATAGATAGTATTATCAATCTAATTAAAAATTTTGATATACCTCAAATGAAAGAGGCATTAAACTTCTTTTCTTCAAACTTTGAGAAAATAACTGTTGATAACTATATGGAAAAATTAAATCTGAAATAAAGAATTTATAATGTGATACTACTTTGGTAAGGGAGATAGAGAGATTTTATCTCCCTTTATTATTAAAATAGAGGAGTAATTATGAGAAAAGAGATTTGGGAAATTGCAATAGGCTTAAACAAAGTTGATAACTTAGTCCCCTCTGACTATTTAAGAGAGTTAATCACTAAAAATCTGTTTTGTGATGAGATGGAGAAAGAGATTTTAAAATACTATGAATTTAGAGATTTAACATTAAAAACAGAGAAAAATTTAAAAGAGTGTGATTTAGTCTCTATTAGAACAGTAAAACTTTTAGAAAATAGTGATTTTGAATTTTCTATTGAGTATTTAAAAGAGATTCATAAGAACATATTTAGTGATATTTTAAAAGAAAGTTATGTTGGAGTATTTAGAAACTATAATATCAGCAAAAATGAAAGAATTTTAAATGGCAAATCTGTAATCTATTGTGATTACAGAGAGATTATTGAATGTTTGAACTATGATTTTGAAAGAGAAAAGAAAAATAACTATAAGGTTTTATCATCAGATGAAAAAATAAAGAAATTATCTAAATTTATCTCATTTATATGGCAAGTACACCCATTTATTGAAGGTAATACAAGAACAACTGCTATATTTTTAATTAAATACTTAAAAAGTTTAGGAATTGAAATAAATGAAAATATCTTTATAGAAAATTCACAATATTTTAGAAATGCTCTTGTACTATCTAATTATGCAGATAGAGAATTGAAAATATCTAATGATTATAGGTTTTTAGTATCATTTTTTACAAAATTAATAGTAGATTATGATGAAAAATTACTATTGATAGAATCACCAGAGGTAAATCAAAAAAGAATGTATATTTGTGACTATTTTTATAGAGTTATTGATAAAATGGCACAACTTCAAATCTATTTAAATTCAGAAAAAATTAATATCTCATCTAATAGAAAGATGTTAGAGCAATTTGTGTGCATAGAGGAGTTAGATGATTTTGTAGCACTTTTAAGAGAATTGAACTTGCCAAGATATGAAGATATTAAACTTTTTGTTAAAGCAATAAAGGAAAATCATAGAGTGATGTTAAAACAGGATGAGTGTGCTAAGGTAATGGAGTTAATGATTCATAATAAAAGTCGTAAAGGGAGTATTTTTTTCCAAACTATGTAATCCATGAACTAGAGCTTGTTTTTCCTGAAGATTATAAATTTAGTAGAAAGGTTGATTTAATTAGGAAATTGATTGAGTATTTTCCAAGTTAAAGTAAATAGTAGGCTGAAAGGATTTTAACTCTTGCCAGCCTAAAATTAATAATCAAGAGATGATAAATACACAAAATTATTTACACTCTCTATTTACATTCTCATCTAATATTATATTAATTTTTTTATTTAACTAAAAAATGCTGAAAAGAAAATTACTTTTCAGCATTCTTGTATATAAACCCATATAAACCCATTATTTCTAAATTTATTTTATTTTTATTTTCATAAGAAGTTCCCCAGCTTTTACTTCTTTTCCTTTAGCAATAATATCAATTTGTTCAACTATATCTTTGTTATTAATAATTACTGGTGTTTTAACTGATGGAACTTTATTTTTTATGAATTCAAGATCATATTCTACTAATTTATCTCCTTTTTTTACTTTTTTTCCATCTTCTGCTATTCTTTTAAATCCTTGTCCACATAAGGAAACTGTATCTATTCCAAAATGTACAATTATTTCTAATCCATCGTTTGTTTCAAAACTTGTAGCATGATTTGTTTCAAATATTGTTATTTCTCCATCTACTGGAGCATATATCGCTCCTTCTACAGGGTCAATAGCACATCCATCTCCTATCATTTTCTTTGAAAAAGCTTCATCTGGAACTTCTTCTAGAGCAATAACTTTTCCATTTAAAGGAGAATATACTTCAACCCATTTTTCTTTTTCTCTCCTTTTAAAAAAATTAAATAATCCCATATTATCCTCCAATTTTATAATTTTTTTCCATTTGTTTTTATAACATTTTTATACCATTCAAAAGATTTTTTCTTATATCTCTTTCCTGTTCCTGTTCCATCATCATTTTTATCAACATATACAAATCCGTAACGTTTCTTTAATTCACCTGTTGTAAATGAAACTACATCAATACATCCCCAAGGAGTATATCCCATAACATCTACACCATCAAACTCCATAGCTTTAATCATCTCTTGAATATGAGCTTTTAAATACTCTATTCTATATGTATCATCACACTTTTTATCTTCATCAAGAATATCTATTGCTCCAAATCCATTTTCAATGATAAAAATAGGAAGCTCATATCTTTCATATAAAGTTGCAAGAGAGTATCTAAGTCCAACAGGATCTATTTGCCATCCCCATTCACTTGCTTTTACATATGGATTTTTTATTGATTTTTCTGTTGCTCCATCAAGAGATGTTGATGTATCTTTCTTTATATCAGCTTTTACAGTATTTGACATATAATAACTTATTCCTACATAATCAATTTTTCCTTCAGCTAGAATTTTTTCATCTTCCTCTTCTATTTGAAGAGTAACTCCTTGTTTTTTCCACATTGATTTTGCATAAGCTGGATAGTGTCCTCTAACTAATACATCCATAAAATAATATCTTTCATGCATCTCTTCCACTGCTGTTATAACATCTTCTGGATTACAAGAATATGGATAAATTGGTACCCAACCACACATTCCACCTATTTTAAATTCAGGATTTATCTCATGTCCTTTTTTTACAACTAATGCACTAGCAACAAATTCATGATGTGCTGCTTGGAACATAGCTTCTCTTGGATTTTGATAATCAGAAAATTTTACCCCTGAATTTGTCCAGCCAAATATATCACTAGAAGTATTTGATTGGTTATTTATCTCATTGAAAGTTATCCAATATTTAACCTTATTTTTATAACGTTCCATTACTGTTACTGCATATTTTACAAAGTAATCTATCACTTTTCTATTTATCCATCCACCATAACTTTCTGCTAAATGGTATGGCATTTCAAAATGACTTAAAGTTATTACTGGTTCAATTCCATATTTTAAAAGCTCATCAAATAAATCATCATAAAATTTCAATCCAGCTTCATTTGGAGTTTCTTCATCTCCATTAGGAAAAATTCTTGTCCAAGCTATACTTGTTCTAAAGCATTTAAATCCCATCTCTGCAAGAAGAGCTACATCCTCTTTATAGTGATGATAGAAATCTGTTGCTTCATGATTTGGATAATACTTTCCTTCAACTACACCATCTGTTATTTCACGCATTTTATCCCTTGCTCCTCCTGTCATAACATCAGCAACACTTATTCCTTTACCATCAACATTCCAAGCTCCCTCTATTTGATGAGCTGCAACAGCTCCTCCCCATAAAAAATTGTCTGGTAATTTATATCCCATATCTCTGACCTCTCTTTATTTTATTATTTTATAAAACTTTATTTTTCTTTTGGATCATCAAATCCAACAACCATAACTAGAATAATTGGAACAACAATTGCTAAAATTGATCCTATTACCATTCCTATAAATCCTTTAGTATCAGAAGGATTTATTGCATTTACTATTGTTAAAATTCCAGGAAGTCCAGCATAAGCATAATAAACTGTATTAAAGAAACTCATTACTGCTGCTGATATAGCTCCACCTACACAAGCACAAATAAATGGTTTTTTCAAACGAAGTGTAACTCCATAAAGTGTTGGTTCTGTAATTCCAAATATTCCTGTAACACTTGCTGAAAGTGCAACTTTTTTAAGCTCTCTATTTTTTGATTTAATAAAGCAACCAATTGCTGCTCCTATTTGAGCTATAACTGCTAAAGTTTGGAATGCTTGGAAAGCATCATAACCATACATACTAAAGTTTGCCATAACTATTGGTGTTATTCCCCAGTGAACTCCAAATATTACAAATATCTCCCAAAGTCCTCCTATTAAAATTCCTCCTAAAAGAGGTGCTTTTTCCATCAATAGATTAAATCCAACTGCAACTGCTTCAGCTCCACCATTTGTAAGAGGTCCAATAATTAAAATTGTAAGTGGAACCATAATTACCATACAGATAAATGGAACTAAAAGTGCTTTCATTATCTCTGGAATTCTCTTAGATAGAAAATGCTCTAAATAAGAAAGAACTAATACAAGAAATAATGGTGGAAGAACTGATGAACCATAAGTTACTCCTGAAAGATTAAAGAAAAGAAAGTTTACTACTTCACCTTCTGTAATTCTCTTTGCAATCTCTACCCAAGTTGGATTTATAAGAGCTGCACAACATGTTACAGCTATAAATGTATTACATTTAAAATGTTTTGATGCAGTTATTCCTATTAAGATTGGTAAAAATGCAAATGGTGTCCAAGAGATAAGACTTAAAATTTCATATGTTCCTGTTGTTGCAAATTGCGGCCAAAATATATTTATTAAAATCAATATCCCTTGTAATATTCCTGCTGCTGCAAGTATATAAATAAAAGGTGCAAATACTGCTGACATTGTTGCTATTATTCTATTTAATAGAGGTTGCTTTGTCTCTACTTCTTCTTCTAACATAGCTTCTACATTAAGATTTTTCATAACATTTTCATAAACTTCTCCAACATGAGTTCCTATAACTACTTGAAATTGTCCTGAATTTTCTACAACAGTTATAACTCCTATAAGCTCTTGAACCTTTTCTTTTGCTCCCTCTGGAGTCTCTTTTAAAACTAAACGAAGTCTTGTTGCACAACGAGTAGCATTTAATATATTTTCTTTTCCTCCTACTTCACGAATAATATCTTTTGCAAGTTTTGGATAATCTCTTTTTACTTGAGCCATTTTTTACCTCCATATTTTACTTGAACTGTTTTATTATTTATTAAATCAACTATAGCATAGTTTATTTTATTTTAAAACAGTTGGAGCTGAAATAGGTTCGCCGTTTCAAAAAAACTTAAAATTTTATCTATTTTTTTGTTTCATTGTTTCAAAAAATAAAAAAGAAACAGAAATATTCTAAAATCTCCATTTCTTTTTCTTTTTTTATTTTATACATCCATAATTATCTTTCTTTAAAAGACCCCAAAGAGCTTTTTCCCCTATCTTATCATAAACCTTATTTAGATTTATATTTTTCTCATACTCCATTGAAAACTCTATTCCCCATAAAATATCTAAAATATATTTCACTGAACTATAAAAAGCTGGAAATAAAAACTCTTGAAAAGTTTTAGGAGCTGAAGCAAAGAGATACTCATCTGCTATTTCTGTAAGAGTACTATTCTTATTAGCAGTTATTACTAAAATCTTAGTTTTTCTCTCTTTTAAAATCTTTGCAATTTCAACAAGACGTCCATTTTCTCCTGTATGACTTATAAAAATTGCAAAATGCTTTTCATCACTCATAAGAGCATTTATAGCCTGCATATTTGTAGCTGTATAGGTATTTGTTTTTTTTCTAGCATGAAAGTATTGACTACATCCATATTGTGTAAGATAATAATTTAGATCAAATGCATAAAAATCAACTGTTTCTGCCCTATGAATCTCCTTTGTTATTTTCTTTAATTTTTCAAAACTTAATCCTTCTGAAGTTTCTTCAATAGCTCTTTTTTGAATCTCTGTAACCTTTCTTACAATAGTTACAACATTTTCAGTAGCAACTAATTCTATATTCTCATTATTTTTTTCCATTGAAAATTTCAATTCACTCATAAATTTAAATCTAAATTCAGGATATCCCTTATACCCTAATTTTCTACAAAATCTTGTTACAGATGCTGCACTAGTAAAAGTTGCTTTTCCTAATTCTCTTGCTGACATTCTTTCTATATCTTCAGGGTGTTCTAAAATATAATTTTTTATGTCTATTTCACTTGAAGTTCCATTTATAAAATTATTAAGTTCTTTTAATATTATCATTTTTATCACCTACATAATAATTTTTTTTATTATACCATATAATTTAAATATTCAGAAAAATAAAGTTTTAAACTTCATTTTCTTTATTTTAGCAAAAATTTTTAAAAAGTTTTTATAGTTTGACTTTGAATTGAAAAGCTTTAATGGAATACATCTGATGTTATACAAAACTTATTTGGAAGTACTTATAATATATCTAGAGAGCATACTATTTGAATTCTTATGAAAAAATAAAATAAAGAATAAAATTATTTTTGACATATTCATGTCATAAAAAATTATTAAAATGAAAAAAATTATTAAAATGAAAAAAATTTTAAGGAGATAAGTAAAAGATGAAGAAGAAACACATAACAATTATTATTTGCAGTATTGTAATTTTATTTTTAGTTTTTAAACAAGTTTCAACTAAAAAGGAAAAAACTATATTTTTAACTGATAATATAAAAAGAGGGAACATAGAACAGACTGTTATAGCTACTGGAACTATTAGAAGTAATAATAGGGTAGAAGTAGGAGCTCAAGTAAGTGGAAGAATAACAAAGTTAAATGTAGTTTTAGGACAAGAGGTAAAAAAAGGTGATCTTATAGCCACTATTGATTCTATGACACAGGAAAATGATTTAGAAAAAGCAAAATCTCAGCTATCATCATATGAAAAGCAGTTAGAAAGTAAAAAGGTAAATTTAGAGGTAAAAAAATCAAAATACAATAGAGCAAGTAATCTATACAAAGTAAAATCTATCTCACAAGATGATTATGAAACAGCCAAACAGGAGTATGCAGATGCAAAAAGTGGAGTAAGTGAATTAGAAGAGTTAATAAAACAAGCAAAGATAGAGGTAAAAATGGCTGAAACAGAGCTTTCATATACAATTATTACTTCTCCAATAGATGGAGTTGTAGTTTCAATTCCAATTTCAGAAGGTCAAACAGTAAATAGTAAACAAAATACGCCAACAATAGTACAAGTTGCAGATTTGAAGAAGATGCTGATAAAACCTGAGATATCAGAGGGAGATATAACTAAATTAAAAAAAGGACAAGAGGTAGAATTTACAATACTATCTTTACCAGAAAAAATCTATAAAGCTAAGATAGATTCTATTGATCCAGCAATGACTACTTTAACAGATGATGAGTATGAAGAATCAGTAAGTGATACAGAGGCAGTTTATTACTATGCTAATGTTATAGTAGATAATATAGATAATAATTTGAGAATAGGAATGACAACTACCAATACAATAAAGGTAGCTGAAGCTAAAAATGTAATAGCTATTCCTACAACAGCTCTCTATAAAAAAGGGGATAAATATTATGTAAAAACTTTAGGTGAAAAGGAAGTAGTTGAAGAAAAAGAGGTTAAAATTGGAATAAATGACGATATTAATACAGAGATAAAATCTGGGCTAAAAGAGGGAGAGAAACTGATTTTAAGTGAGATGAAAGCAGGAGAAGGAATAGTTAAATCAACTCGTTCACCAAGATTTTAAGGAGGAAAAAAATTGAATAAGATAATAGAGATAGAAAATGTAAATAAATATTATGGTGAGGGAGAGAATAGAGTTCATATATTAAAAAATATCTCTTTTGAAATAAAAAAAGGGGAGTTTATTGCAATAATAGGACAATCAGGTTCTGGGAAATCTACTTTAATGAATATATTAGGGTGTTTAGATAGAGTTACAGATGGCTCATATAAAATAGCTGGACGAGAGATAAGTAGATTTTCTAAAGATGAGTTGTCAGAGCTAAGACAGCAAAAATTTGGTTTTATTTTTCAAAGATACAATCTTATTTCGACTTTAACAGCTCTTGAAAATGTAGCATTGCCAGCTATCTATGCTGGAGTTAGTGAAAAAGATAGAAATAGTAGAGCTGAAGAGCTTTTAATAAAGTTAGATTTAGGAAAGAGAACTAAAAATAAACCTAATCAATTATCTGGAGGGCAACAACAGAGAGTATCAATAGCTAGAGCTCTTATGAATGGAGGTGAGATAATTCTTGCTGATGAACCTACTGGGGCATTGGATTCTAAAAGTGGTGAAAAAGTAATGGAGATATTAACTAATCTTCATAAAGAGGGGCATACAATTATCTTAGTAACCCACGATAAAAATATAGCAAACTATGCTAATAGGATTATAGAGATTAAAGATGGAGAGATATATAATGATAGTACAAAAAAAGTTGAGAGAGAAGTTGAAATTATTGAAAATTCAATTAAGAAGACAGATAATGTGAAAAAAAATATATTTTACTCTAAAGCTCAATTTTTAGAGTCTTTGAAAATGGCAACTAATGCTATAATTACCCATAAGATGAGATCTATGCTTACAATGTTAGGGATAATAATTGGTATAGTCTCAATAATATGTGTTGTTGCATTGGGAAATGGATCTCAACAAGAGATATTGAATAACATAAACTCTTTAGGAACAAATACCTTAGATATTTATAATGGTAGAGGTAGAGGAGATAGAAATGCAGATAAAAATCTAAATATTAGAGATGCAGATTTTTTAAGAAAACAGGTTTATGCAGAAAGTGTTACTCCTAATATCAATGGAAGTGGAACTCTTACATATGGAAATAAGGCTTATACAGCCTCTTTAAGAGGGGTAGGAGAGGAGTATTTTAATGTAAAGGGATTGAAAGTTGATTTAGGAAAACTATTTAATAGAGATGATGTTATAAATAATAATCAAGTTGTGGTAATAGATGAAAATAGTAAGGATCAACTTTTTAATGGAAAAAATCCTATTGGAGAGATTTTAATATTTAATAAAAGACCATTGAAGATAATAGGAAGTGTAATAACAAAAAATAATATGTCAATGAACAATAGTGATCTTGTTTTGTATACTCCTTATACAACTGCTATGAACAAAATAATAGGAGACAATCATATAAATTCAATCACTATGAAGATAAAAGACAGTGTAGATATGCAAATAGCTGAAAAAGATGTAACAAATATTCTTACAATAAGACATAAGGCAAAGGATTTTTTTATAATGAATGTGGATACATTGAAAAAAACTGTTGAAAGCACTACTAATACAATGAAATTGCTTATATCTTGTATAGCCTGTATCTCACTTGTAGTAGGGGGGATAGGAGTTATGAATATTATGTTAGTATCTGTTACTGAAAGAACAAGAGAGATTGGAATAAGAATGGCAATTGGTGCAAAACAGAGAAATATTTTACAACAATTTTTAATTGAGGCAGTACTTATTTGCTTAATAGGAGGAGTTTTAGGAGTTGGAATTTCAGTAGGGTTTGGAATGATATTTAATACCTTTGTAAAAAATTTCACAATGATCTTTTCTATTTTCTCAATAGTTGCAGCAGTTTTATGCTCAACTATGATAGGCGTTATTTTTGGTTATATGCCAGCAAAAAATGCCTCAGAACTTGATCCAATAAATGCTCTTTCAAGAGATTAATAAAGGAGAATTATGAAGAAAAAAATTATTATATTAATAGCTTTAGGAGTTATCCTAGGAAGTTGTAGTAATCTAAAAAAAGATTATCAAAAGATAGATAGTGAGATAAAAACTTACAAGGAACTATCTAAAAATTATAATATTGATAGCAAATGGTGGGAAAGTTATGGAGATGAACAATTAAATAATTTAATAGAATTGGGATTAAAGAATAACAGTGACTTAGCAAAGGCAGCTATAAATATTAATAAAGCTCTATATCAAGCTAAAATTATTGGAAGTGATTTAGTTCCAGAATTTAGTGGAAATTTAGGTTCAAGTGCTTCTAAAAATATAGAGAGTGGTGGAAATTCAAATATAGATCACTCTGGAAGTTTTAATATAAGTTATGAGGTTGATCTTTGGCAGAGATTAAGAGATATGAAAGATGCTCAAGAGTGGGAGTATAAAGCAACTATTGAAGATTATGAAAAGACAAAATTAACTTTGATAAATAGTATAATTGATTCATATTTTTCTATAATCTATCTTGAAAATTATATAGAGATCAATAAAAGTATGAGTAAAAACTATTCAGACATAGAAAAAATAGTTGATAATAAATTGAGATATGGAACAGTAGATATTTTAGATAAAAAACAAGCTGAAAGAGAGGTAATTAGAAGTAATAATACTCTTATCTCTTATGAGAAGGATAAAAAGGAACAAGAATCACTTTTGCGTAACCTTTTAAATCTCAAACCAGATGATGAGTTAAAAATAGAGTATAAAGATATATTAAAAGTTAAAAATCTAGGAGTAAATTTAGATGTACCATTGAATGTAGTTGCTAGTCGTCCAGATATAAAAGCTTATGAGTACAGATTAAAAAATGCTTTTAAAGATGCAGTTGCCAGTGAGAAACAGCTTTATCCAAATATTACTATAAGTTCTGCTCTTAGTTCAAGTAGTGATAAATTTAATAACATTTTAAAAACACCAGTAGCTTTAGGAAGTGTAAGTATAAATTTGCCATTTCTCAATTGGAATGAGATTAAATGGAATATAAAAATTAGTCGTGCTGAATATGAAGAGGCAAAATTGAATTTTCAACAGGGGATAGTCACAGCTCTTAATGAGATAGATTATAACTATTTTTTATATGTTAAAGAGCAGGAAAATTATGTTAATCTAAAAAATATCAATGAATATGACAATGAAATTGCTATTAATTATGAAAGAAAATATGAAAATGGAAAGGTAGAACTTAGAGAGTGGTTATTAAGTCTCAATGATGAGGCATTATCAAGACTTAATATTATCAACTCTAAATACCAAATGATAAAAATAGAGAATACAATCTATCAAAGTATAGGTGGTATGGTTAAAAAATAATGAGAATATGAACTTATTTCTGTAAATTAGTACTTTCTACAATAAAATTTATTTTAAAGATTATTAATATACTAGTTAATTCAATATATTAAATTATAGTAATGACTCAGCTATGTAGTTTTGCTGAAAATATTGAAGATTTTCATTTTGATATGAATAAATGTCATATTTTTTATATTGAAATAGAAAAAAATTAACTATTTAAATAAAAAAATACAGACAAGTTCTTAGAAAATAAATTTTTATTAATCTAAAGTCTGGTCTGTATTTTTTATTATTTAATTTTAAAAATTTCTTTTTTATATTTATAATAAGTTTCTCTCGACAATTTTAAAAGTGAAATTACTTCAGAATCCTTTAAATTCCCATTAAAGTGCCGAGATAGTTTTTCTATTTGAACTTTCATTTCCTTCGATTTTTTAGTTTCAAAAGTTGTACCTTTTTTCATTCCTAAAACAATCCCTTGCTTTTTTCTTTCACTTAAAGCTTCCTTGGTTCTTTCTCTTAGGTCTTGAACTTCCTTTTCAAATTGATTAAAAGCTATTATAATCTGCTTTTCAGCAAGTTTTATAAGATATTCTCTAATTCCTTTTATTATAGTATCATTTAAATCATTATTTTTCCTCTATAAAATTCTTAAATAAATGACCGTTAGATTTGATACTAAATTATGTAAAATAATTATTAAAATAAATCAATTTTGATATTTTTTTAGTACAAGTTAAATTAAGTACTGTTATTAATTATCTGTATGAAAAAAATTTAGAAATAAAAAAGAAACAGGTAAATTATCAAAAATTGATAACAAAAGTAAGTTTCAGAATATTATCATTATTGCTAAAAGTTAAAAAATATTTTTTAATAAAAAAAACAATAAGAAGAAAACAGGAATCATTTTAAAAATTTATACAATGATGAGTATTTAGATAATATTTGCATTGATTAATTAGGTAACTTTGTTAAATTAGATTATATGACGAAAAAATTTGAAAAAATTGTAATAAAATTAGAATATGAAAAGGTAACTTCCATACTTTGAGACATATAAAAAAAGCTCTCAAATTTGAGAGCTTAATAATCAAATAAGTGGTGCCTAGAAAGGGACTTGAACCCTTACTCCTTCATCAGGAAACGGATTTTGAGTCCGTCGCGTCTACCATTCCGCCACCCAGGCACGTTTGCTATATAATAATATAATATTTACCCCACTTTGTCAAGCAAAATTAAAATAATTTTGTAAAACTATCTGGTATCTTACTAGAAAAATGAAGAACCTTTTTAGTAACAGGATGAACAAAAACTATTGTGCTAGCATGAAGTCCAAGACGGTTAATAGGATTTTTAGTTGAACCATATTTTTTATCTCCAACTACACTATGTCCTAAATCTTGCATATGTACACGGATTTGATTTTTTCTTCCAGTATCAATGCTGACCTCTAAAAGAGAGTAGTTTTTATTTCTTTTGATAACTTTATAGTGAGAAACTGCCTTTTTACCCTCTTTTGGATCTTGGCTAGAGTATGTTATAAAGGCTCTATTTTCTTTTAAATAAGATATAATAGTATCACTGTCTTTTTTTACAACTCCCTCTACAAGAGCCACATATGTTCTCTCTTTTACAGACTCATTCCAAGTTGTTTGTAAAATATCTTGAGCCTTTTCATTCTTAGCAAATATCATTATTCCAGAAGTGTCTCTATCTAAACGGTGAACAACAAATATTTTATTCTTAGGATTCTTATTTTTTAAATACTCTTTAAGCATATTATATGCAGTTTTTTCCCTCTCGTTATCAGTGGCTACTGATAAAATTCCATTATCCTTTTCCACAACAATTACATCATCATCTTCATATATAATAGCAACACCTTTCATATTGCTAATAGCCTCGCTTTTACCCCAATCAACAGTTACAGAATCTCCTGGCATTAAAGGGTGATTATATTGTGAGATAACCTCATCATTTACAAAAACTTTTCTCTTTGTAAGAAGTGACTTGATGCTTGTACGACTTTTTCCAGCAAGTTTCTCCATAAGAAAAGCCATTAATTCATTTTTAACTTCAACTTTAAACACTGTATTTTTTTTCTTCATTATATCCTCCTAAAATCTGTCAGACTATATTATACCACCTTTTACAAAAAAATTCTAAACTTTTCTATTTAAGTTAAAACTTTTTATAGTTGTATGGTATAATAAAGAGTGAAAAAAAGATAGGAGGGTGAAAATGGTAGAAGTTTTAAGTTGTAATAAAATAAAAAATGGTTATGAAATAGAGTTAAAAGAAAATGTTTTCTATCCTGATGGAAAGGGCGGACAATTAGGAGATAGAGGATATATTGGAGAGAGTAAAATTTTAGAGGTTAAAGAAAGTAAAGTTATTGTGGATAGAGAGCTTTCTTTAGGTGAGTATGAGTATTCAATAGATGAAAATAGAAGAAGAGATATAGCACAACAACACACAGCACAACATCTATTTTCAGCAATAGCTTACAATGATTATCAACTAAACACAGTTGGATTTAGAATGGCTGAAGAATATACAACAGTAGATTTAGATTCAAACACTATCAGTGATGAAACAATAGAGGCGTTAGAATTTAAAGCGAATGAAATTATTGAAAAGGCTATTCAATTAAAAATATACATTATGAACCATGAAGATGCAATGAAGGTTGAAGGATTGAGAAAAGCTATTAAAGATAAGGTAACTGGAGATGTTAGATTTGTAGAGATTCCAGAGGTTGATTTAGGAGCTTGTGCTGGTTTCCATGTAGAAAATACAAAGGATATTAGAGTTTTCAAACTAATCAACCATGAAAAGATAAAAGGTAACTATACAAGATTCTACTTTATAGCAGGAGATAGAGCTTTAAATGATTACAAGTTCAAGCATAACTTATCAAGAGAGCTTTGCCATAAATTTAGTTGTAAAGATAATGAAATAGTTGAAATGGTAGATAAAGTTTTAGATGAAAAGAAGAAAAGTGAAGGGGAATTAAAAAATCTAGCATCTAACTATGCTGAGTTATTAAGTGAAAAACTTATGAGAGAGGCTGAAATTATTGGAGATAATAAAGTTGTAATCTATTTAGGGGATAAGGTTGTAGGACAATTTTTAGGAAGATATGTTGATTTAGATACTTATCTTCTTATAACTGGAAATGATGAAAACTATTCATTAATGAGTAACAAGGTTAATTGTAAGGAGTTTATAAAGCATCTTATCACTACTCAAGGTGGAATCAAAGGTGGAGGAAGTGAAACTAAGGGAAATTTCAAAGGAAAAATTTCAAAAGATGAACTTTTAACTAATCTTAAAACTTTCCTTTCCTAGTTGTATTCAAATGAATTTTTTGTTATAATAATATGTTAATAATTTATAATTGGAGGAGTAATGACAGATAAAATCAATTTATTAAACCTAAATCAAAAGGAACTTGAAGATTTAGTAATATCACTTGGAATGAAAAAATTCTATGGAAAACAAATATTTAACTGGTTACATAAAAAAATAGTAAGAGATCTAAATGAGATAACAAATCTCTCATTAAAAGATAGAGAACTTTTAGGAGAAAAGGCATATATACCATTTTTAAACCTATTAAGACAACAAGTATCAAAAATTGACAAAACAGAGAAATTCTTATTTGGACTTGAAGATGGACACACAATTGAAACAGTACTTTTAAGACATAAAGACAAAAGAAATACACTTTGTATCTCTTCTCAAGTTGGTTGTCCTGTAAAATGTGCTTTCTGTGCAACTGGGCAAGATGGGTTTATTAGAAATCTTGATGTAAATGAGATTATCAACCAAGTTTATACAGTTGAAAGAAGATTAGTTAAACAAGGAAGTAACATTAATAACATAGTATTTATGGGAATGGGAGAACCTCTATTAAACTTAGACAATGTTTTAAAAGCTTTAGACATTCTTTCAAATGAAAATGGAATCAATATCTCTAAAAGAAAAATAACTATCTCTACTTCAGGAATTGTTCCAAATATTGAAAAAATACTACTTGAAAAACTTCCTATTGAATTAGCTGTATCTCTACACAGTGCAATTAATGAAAAGAGAGATGTAATTATACCTATAAATAGAGCTTATCCTTTAGAAGATCTATATGCAGTTTTACAAGAGTATCAAAGACAAACAAAACGTAGAATTACTTTTGAATATATTCTTATAAATAATTTCAATGTTTCAGATACAGACGCTAATGCTCTAGCTGATTTTGTACATGACTTTGATCACGTAGTAAACTTAATACCTTTCAATCCTGTTGCAAATACAGAGTTTGAAAGACCTTCAGATAAGAAAATAGATAAATTCTATACATTCTTAAAAGATGTAAGAAAGGTAAATGTTACATTAAGAAGAGAAAAAGGAACAGATATAGATGGAGCTTGTGGACAACTTAGACAAAAAGGAGCAAAAAAATAGTATTTTTATCCATAAGGAGCGTTGAATAATATGAAATCACCTATAAAAACAATATTAAAAGTTTTTGTTGTTCTTATTCTTCTTGGAGGACTTGCTACTGGCGGACTTGTTCTTGGAGTAATATCAAAATACTCAAAGGAGTTACCTGATATAGCTACTTTAATTGAGGATTACTCACCTTCTCTCCCTACAGTATTGTATGATAGAAATGGTGAGGTAATTGATACTATTTATAGAGAGTCAAGAGACAGTGTAAAATTAAAAGAGGTTCCACTTTATAGTAGAAATGCTTTTTTAGCAATTGAGGATAAACAATTTTATTCACACCATGGAATACATTTAAAAAGACTTTTTGGAGCTATTGTAGCTAATATAAAAAGTGGACGTGCTGTTCAAGGGGCTAGTTCTCTTACTCAACAACTTGCCAAAAATGCCTTTCTTTCACATGAAAGAAAGTTATCAAGAAAGATAAAAGAGGCTATAATTACTTTTGAAATAGAGAGAAAGTATACTAAAGATGAGATTTTGGAAAAATATTTGAACGAGATCTACTTTGGTTCAGGAGCTTATGGAATAAAAACAGCAGCTAAACAATTTTTTAGAAAAGATATATCTAAAATCAATTTAGCTGAATCAGCAATGTTAGCAGGGATACCTAACAGACCTGAAAAATATAATCCTAGAAAGAATTTGAAAGCATCTTTACAAAGAATGAATCTTATTCTTTCAGAGATGTATAATGATGGTTTGATAACAAAAGAGGAATATGATACAGCAAGTAATTGGAAGTTTATAAATGAAGATGATCTGCCAAAAGATTTTAAACTTGATGATAATACAACTATTATTTACAATAAGAAAACTAATGTTGTAACAAACTACCCTGATTTTACAAATTTAGCTGAAGAATTTTTAGTTGATACCTTTGGTGAAGGTAAAGTTTATACTGAAGGGCTAAAAGTTTATACAACTCTTGATGTTAAGATGCAAAAAGTTGCAAAGGAAACTTTTGAAAACTATGATTTCTTTAAGAAAAACCCTAAACTTCAAGGTGGAATGGTAACTATTGATCCTGATAATGGGCATGTTATCTCTATTGTTGGAGGGCGTAACTTTAAATCTGGAAACTTTAACAGGGCAACTATGGCTAAAAGACAGTTGGGATCATCATTAAAACCTTTCCTTTACCTATCAGCTATGGAAAATGGAATGGAGATGAACTCTGTTGTAGACGATTCATTTATCTCTTTTGGAAATTGGATACCTAAAAACTATGGTAGCAGATATTCTCACAATGTAACTCTTTTAAATGCACTAGATAGATCGTTAAATATTGTTTCTATTAAACTTTTAGAGAAAGTTGGAACAAAGACATTTATAGAGATGATGGGGAAAATAGATCCTAACTTACAAATACCTGATAACTTAACAGCATCATTAGGATCTTTTGAAAATACACCACTACAACATGCTATTGACTACTCTATCTTTGCAAATGGAGGTTATGTTGTAGAACCTGTAACTGTAATAAAAGTTGAAGATAGATATGGAAATTTAGTATATGAAAATACACCAAAGAGAGAGAAAGTCTTTGATAGTGTAAATACAAGTATAATTACCTTTATGCTTGAAAGTTCTGTAAGACATGGAAGTTCAAATAGAGCCTCTGTATTTACTAAAAATAAAGAGAGAATTGAGCAAGGGGGAAAAACTGGTACTACTAATGAAAATAGAACTATTTGGTTTGCTGGTATAACTCCTGATTATGTAACAACTATCTATATAGGTTATGATGACAACAAGCCTATCAAGGGAAATGTAACAGGGGGAACAGGAGTTGCTCCTATGTGGGCTAAATACTATCAAACCCTTATAAATAAAGGGTTGTATCTTCCTACAACATTCTCTTTCTTAGATAGCCACTTAAAAAATGGAGATCTTTATACACAAACTATGACTGTTAATAATGGACTTCTTTCTAATAAAGGACGTGAGTTTTTAGTTAGAAAGGGAAGTTTAGAGTTAGAAAGTGCTGCTAAATATGAAAATGGTATCGCAGGTATTTTCGGTCAAGGAGGATTGAAGCCTTCTGAATCTTTTGATAGTAGCAATGATTTTAACAATAACTTTAATAATAATTTTGATGTAGAAGATGAAGAGAAAGCACCAGAAAACTCTACTGCTACTGACTCACTATTTAATAGACTTTTAGGAAACTAAAATAAAAAAAAAGCTGTTGAAAATCTTTTTGATTTCTTCAGCTTTTTTTATTTGTAAAATATTTAAGGATTATTTTTATCTTAATATTAAGTTGATGTAGTAGAGTTTTTCTTTTAATTGATATTAAATAAATTTTAGTATTTGATAATGATTTATGATATAATATTGAATGGAAAATAAATGAATGTTGGAGGAAATAGATGAAGAAAGCTGTACTTTTAGACACAAGTGCAATAATGTATAGAGCATATTTTGCAAATATGAATTTTAGAACCAAAACAGAACCTACTGGGGCAGTATATGGCTTTACTAATACTCTTTTAAGCATTATAAAGGAGTTTTCACCAGATTATATAGGAGCAGCTTTTGACGTTAAGAGATCTTCATTAAAAAGAAGTGAAGTTTATAGTGAATATAAAGCACAGAGAGAGGCTGTACCTGAAGACTTATTGGTTCAAATTCCTAGAATAGAAGAGGTACTTGATTGTTACAATATAAAAAGATTTAAAATAGAAGGATATGAGGCTGATGATGTTCTTGGAACTCTAGCTAAAAAACTTTCAAATGAAGGAATTGAGGTTGTTGTAGTTACAGGAGATAAGGACTTAGCTCAAATTCTTGATAAAAATATAAAGATAGCTCTTTTAGGAAAAGGAGAGGGTGGAGATAAGTTTAAAATTATTGAAACTGATGAGGATGTTATTGAATATCTAGGTGTAGTTTCAAAGAAAATTCCTGATCTCTTCGGACTTATCGGTGACTCTAGTGACGGTATACCAGGAGTTAGAAAGATAGGACCTAAAAAAGCTATACCTATGCTTGATAAATATGGAGACTTAGAGGGAATATATGAAAATATAGATAAACTTACTGAACTTCCAGGAATTGGGAAATCTTTAGTAAATAATATGATAGAGGATAGAGAGATAGCTTTTATGAGTAGAGATCTAGCCACTATTGAACAAGATATACCTATTGATTGTAATGGAGAGTTTTTAGAGTACTCTCTTGATAAAGATAGATTAGCTGAGCTATTTAGAACACTTGAGTTTAGAGTATTAATAAAAAAACTTGAGCTTGAAAATTTTGGAGCAAAGGAGAAAAAAGAAGAGGTTGTTACTAATTCATCACCACAATTAGGGCTTTTTGGTAACTCACAAATTGGACTTTTTGATAATGTTCAAAATAATGAGATAGTTTTATCTAAAGAGAGAGAGTTTGTAATTGTAGATGATGAAGAAAAATTTAAAAAGATGGTAGATAAACTATCTAAAGAGAAAAGATGTGCTTTCTATTATACAACTACTGGACTTGGAATAAGTAGTGTAAAAGATGATTTCTATCTTCCATTGAAACATACACCACTATTTCATAAAAATATAGATTTTCAACTTGTGAAAGATTTCTTTGAAAACTCTGATATTAAATTTATCTCATATGATTTTAAACCTTTCTTAAATGAGGGAGTTAAAATTAAAAATATGGATATAGATTTAATGATAGCTTATCATCTAATATCTTCACAAACTAAAGAGGGTGTTGAAATTCCATTGGAGCATCTTTCAGGAATAGAGTTAGAGAGCTATGCTGAAAAATTTGGAAAGGAAAAAGCTGAAAATATATCTACTGAAGAGTATGGAAAGTTTATTATTGAGAGAAGTAAAGGAATATTAGAAACTTATGATATAGCTATGGAGGAGATAAAGGGGAAAAATCTTCTTGAGGTTTTAGAAAAAACAGAGATGCCTCTAATTAAAGTTCTTTCAGCTATGGAAGTAAAAGGTATTAAAATTGATCCTGTATACTTTGCTAACTATCAAAAGGAACTTGAGATAGCTATTGATAAGTTACAAAAGAAAATTTTTGAAATAGCTGGAGAGGAGTTTAACCTAAATTCACCTAAACAACTTTCAGAAATTCTATTTTTAAAACTGAATTTAAACCCTACTAAAAAGACAAAAACAGGACTGTCAACAAATGTTGAAGTTCTTGAGGGTATGAAAAATGATGGAGTAGAGATAGCTGAATATATTTTAGATTATAGAAAGTTATCTAAATTGAAAAATACTTATGTTGATGCTCTACCAAAATTAGTAGATGAAAATAATAGACTTCATACAACTTTTAATCAGATAGGAACTACAACAGGTAGATTATCATCTTCAAACCCTAATTTACAAAATATTCCTGTAAAAACAGATGAGGGAATTAAGATAAGACAAGGATTTATAGCTGAAGAGGGAAATCTTTTAATGGGTATAGACTACTCACAAATTGAATTGAGAGTTTTAGCAGAGCTTTCAAAGGATGAAAATCTTATATCAGCTTACAAAAGAGGAGAGGATCTTCATAAGGTAACTGCTAAAAAGATTTTTGAGCTTGGTGAAGATGAAGAGGTAAGCCGTGAGCAAAGAATAATAGCAAAAATTATTAACTTTAGTATCATTTATGGTAAAACTGCCTTTGGACTTTCAAAAGAGCTAGGAATTACTCAAAAAGAGGCAACAGAGTATATCAATAGATATTTTGAACAGTATCCTAAAGTAAGAGAGTTTGAAAAGAAGATTATAGAATATGCTGAAAAATATGGATATACTGAAACTTTTTTTGGTAGAAGAAGAATTATTGAGGGAATAAGTTCAAAGAATAAGAATATAAAAAATCAAGCTGAGAGAATGGCTGTAAATAGTGTAATTCAAGGAACAGCTGCAGAGATTTTGAAAAAGGTTATGATTGAGTTATATAAAGTACTTGAGGGAAAAGAGGAAGAGATTAACCTATTATTACAAGTACACGATGAACTTATATTTGAGATTAAAGAGGAAAAAATCGAGGAGTATAAAAAGATAATAGAGGATATAATGAGAAATGCTGTTAAATTTGATGATGTACTTCTTGATATCAATACAAATATTGGAAAAAACTGGGCTGAAACAAAGTAGAATGAGAGGTATATTAGAAGATGTCTTACACTTTTAAGGTAAAACAAGAGATATTGACTAATGAAATGGTTACTGATATGGAGAAAATGGCTGAACTATCAGGAATACTCCTCAGTAAAGATGCTATTTTTAAAGATAAGATAGAACTTAAATTGGAAAATATCTCTTTAGCTAAAAGAGTATACAAATTTTTAAAGGAGCTTACAAATTTAAAAATAGGTATAAAATATGTTACAAGTAGAAGACTTGGTGAGCATAATATATATATTGTTACATTGGAAAGACAAAAGGGATTTAAAGATTTTATTGAAAAACTTAATTTATCAACACCTTTGATATTAGCGAGTGAAGAGATTTTAAAAGGATTTATTAGAGGGATATTTTTAGCTTGTGGATATATTAAAGATCCTGCTAAAGAGTATGCTTTAGATTTTTTTATAGATAATGAAGAGGCAGCAGAAAGATTGTATGAGATATTACAGGCTAAAAATAAAAAGGTTTTTAAAACACAGAAGAGAAATAAACCTCTTGTATATCTGAGAAATTCAGAGAATATCATGGATATAATGGTTGTTATAGGATCTATTCAGGCATTTTTTAATTATGAAGAGATGACTATGATAAAGGATCTTAAAAATAAAACTATTAGAGAGATGAATTGGGAAGTTGCCAATGAAACAAAAACTTTAAATACAGGTAACAATCAGATAAAGATGATAAACTATATTGAAAATTCAATAGGATTAAATAATATGAGTTCTGTTTTAGAAGAAGTGGCAATCATTAGATTGGACAACCCTGAGAGTTCTCTTCAAGAAATTGCTGAAATAATAGGAATTTCAAAGTCAGGAGTAAGAAACAGATTCAGAAGAATAGAGGAAATATACAATAAGCTTTTAGAAGAGGAAGAGAAAGAACAGGGGTAAACCAAGATGAAAGTAATTAAGGATATATTTGAGACAAATGAGATTTTTGAAAATAGTTACACAGCTATTGGAACTTTTGATGGACTACACTATGGACATCAGCAACTTATAAAGGGAGCTATTGAAAAGGCTAAAGAAAATGGAGGGAAATCAGTTGTATTTACCTTTGCTAATCACCCTATGGAGATAATAAATATTGATAGAGCACCAAAATGTATAAATACTATTGAGGAAAAGATCTATCTATTTGAAGAGATGGGAATAGATTATCTTATTTTACAACCTTTTAATAAAAAATTTGCTGATTTAACAGCAGTTGAATTTGTAGAAATTTTAAAAAACAAGGTAAATAGTAAGGAACTTTTTGTAGGTTTTAATTTCTCTTTTGGAGAGGGAGGAAAGGCTAAAACTAAAGATCTTATTGAACTTGGAGAGAGTATGGGAATGAAAGTAAATGAGATCCCTGCTGTATCTATTGATGGAGAGGTTATTAGCTCTACATTGATTAGAAAAAATCTTCAAAAGGGACATTTTGAAGAGGTAAATAAGTATCTAGGACATAAGTTCTTAATAATTGGAGAAGTTATCCATGGAAAGAAAATAGCTAGACAATTGGGATTCCCAACTGCAAATATAAAGATGGCAAATAGATTATATCCACCTTTAGGTATCTATGGAGCTACTTTAAAGATAGAAGGGGAAAATATCAAAAGATATGGAGTTGTAAATATTGGAGTAAACCCTACATTAAAGCCAGGTGAAAGAAGTGTAGAGGTTCATATTTTAGACTTTGATGGAGATATTTATGGAAAGAAAATCTATGTAGAAGTTATGAAGTTTATGAGAGAGGAAAAGAAATTTAACTCAATAGATGAACTTAAAAAAGTAATTGGAAATGATGTAAAAAATTGGCAGACATTTGTAAAAGTGAGGAAAAATGGATATTGTTCTAAAGATAGATAATTTTGAAGGACCTCTTGATCTGCTTTTACATCTTATTGAAAAAAAGAAGTTAAAAATATCTGAAATTAAGATTTCACAAATAATAGATGAATATCTTTCAGTACTTGAAAAGGCAAAAGAGGAAAATTTTCATATAATGGTAGAGTTTCTTGTGGTAGCCTCTGAACTTTTAGAAATAAAGGCTTCAACTCTACTTAGTATAAATAGAGAGGAAAATAAGGAAAAAGAGTTGAAAAGACGTCTTGAAGATTATAAGCTGTTTAAAGAGATAGCTTTAAAAATTGGAGAGATGGAAAATGAGTATAATATCTCTTATTCTCGTGGAGAGGGGAGAAAAATAATAAAGAAAACAGCTAAAGAGTATGATCTATCTAAGTTAAAAGCTGGAGATCTATATAATGCTTATATAAAATATCTGAAAAAAAATGAAGATAGTGAGTTTATGGAGCTTCATTTAGAAAAAAATTATACTCTTAAAGATGAGATGGATAGTTTATATATTAAGCTTTATTCACAAAATAGAACCTTTGATTCGCTTTTCCAAGAGGCTGAAAATAGAATGCACCTAATTTATATCTTCCTTGCTATTTTAGAGTTATATAAAGATGGGCTAATCTTAATTGAAGATAATGTGGTAATGAAAAGAGAGAAAAATAATTAATAAAATAATGAGGAGTTTTTAATGTTTAAAAGTGGACTTCTAGTGATGATAATAACAATGGTAAGTAGAGTATTAGGGCTAGTTAGAGCTACAATTATAGCATATTATTTTGGAGCTTCTAGTGCTACAGATGCTTACTTTAGTGCCTTTAAGATAAGTAATTTCTTTAGGCAACTTTTAGGTGAGGGAGCTTTAGGAAGCTCCTTTATACCTCTTTACAACGAGAAAGTTGAGATAGAGGGAGAAGAGAAAGGAAAGGAGTTTATATACTCTATCCTAAATTTGATTTTTGTTTTTAGTACTATAATAACTTTGCTGATGATAATTTTCTCAAATGGAATTATAGAACTTATAGTAAATGGTTTCCCAGTTGAAACTAAAATTCTAGCATCAAAACTTTTAAAGATAATGTCTGTGTATTTTATCTTTATCAGCTTATCTGGAATGATATGTGCTATGCTTAATAACTTTAAGCAGTTTGCTATACCTGCATCTACATCTATATTTTTTAATTTAGCTATAATAGGAGCATCAATGTGTTTTAGTAAAACTTTTGGTATAGATGCTCTAGCTTATGGAGTAGTAGTAGGTGGACTATTTCAATTTTTAGTGGTTCTTCCATCATTTTTTAAGATTGTAAAAGGATACTCTTTTAAGATAAATTGGCAAGATCCATATTTGAAAAAGATATTTATAATGATGTGTCCTATGCTTGTTGGAATAGTTGCAAGACAGGTAAATACAATAGTTGACCAAGTTTTTGCCTCTTATCTTCAAGAGGGAGGGGTTACAGCTCTTGAAAATGCTACAAGATTATATCTGCTACCTGTAGGAGTTTTTGGGGTATCAATATCAACAGTTATCTTTCCAGTACTTTCAAAAGCTGTAGCAAAGGATGACTTAAAAACAGCAGAGGATAATATAGTTAAAGGGTTAAATATCCTGTTATTTTTAATAATTCCATCAACTGCTGTTCTTACATTTTATGCAACTGATGTTATAAGATTAACACTGTCATATGGTAAATTTGGAGAAGAGGCAGTAAAAGTTACTTCAGAAGCACTACTTTATTACTCATTAGGACTATATTTTTATACAGCTATCTATCTTATGACAAGAGCTTTTTATAGTATGAAAAATAGTGCTTATCCAGTAAAATTTTCTATGGTATCTATTGGTATAAATATTCTTTTGAACTTCCTATTTATAAAACCATTGGCATACAAAGGTTTGGCACTTTCAACATCAATAGCATCAGGAGTAAACTTTCTTTTACTACTATTTGTATTTAGACATAAGTATATTAATTTCTCATTAAAGAGATCTTTTATATTTTTAATAAAGGTTACTTTGACTACTATTATTGCATTAATAGCTAGTTGGTATGTGTCAAATACTATTTTAAAATTGATTGTATTCTCAGCAGTTTATATGGTATTTTGGGCAAAATCTTTATTGCAGAAGAAAATGGAAGTGTTTTAGATGAATAGTAAAAAATATAATTATTGTATTTATACTCCTCAAGATGTTGCAAAGGATATGGTGAAAAGTGCTTTAGATAACTATTTTAAATTAGGTAAAAATGAAGAGAGTTTAAGAAAAGTTAGAATAGGAGATCTATCTTGTGGAAATGGAAATCTTTTATTAGAGGCTTTAGAAGAGCTTTTAAAACTTTCTAAAGAGATAGTTGGAAAATATATCTATTTAAAAGAGTGGATAACAGGTTTTGATATAAATAGTGAGGCTGTTAAATTAACAAGAATAAAAGGTAGAGGATTATTAAAAAAATATGGAATCAATGGAGAGGTAAATATTTTATGTGAAGATTCTCTACAAAAAGAAGGGGTAAAATTTAATATTCTTTTAGGAAATCCCCCATATTTAGGAGAGAAAAATAATAAATCTCTCTTTCAAGAGGTAAAAAAAACAAAGCTTGGAGAGAAATATTATGAAGGAAAGATGGATTATTTCTATTTCTTTATTGAGAAAGGGATTGAGCTTTTGGAAGAGAGTGGAACTCTAGTATATTTAACTACAAATTATTGGTTAAGAGCTGATGGGGCTAAAATTTTAAGGGGAACTTTAAGAGAGAATGGAGAGTTTATATCTATAAAAAATTATGATAACTCGCTTTTTTGTAAAGCTACTGGACAGCATAATATAATATTTACTTGGGAAAAAAATCTAATTGAAAATGAAAAGATAGAGGTTCAGTTACCAGAGAAAAGTTTTTATATAAACAGTGAAAATCTTTATGATGAGAAGGAGAAAATCCTTTTAGCTGATGAAGAAACTTTAAAATTTAATAAGAAGATACTAAAAAATTCTAACTTTTTCTTAAAAGATCTTGTAAATATAAATCAAGGAATAGTTTCAGGATTAGATGAAGCATATATTTTTGATGAATATAAAGAGGAATTTAAAGGATATTTAAAACCTTTTTATAAAAATAAAGATATAGGAAAGTATATTACAGAGAAGAATAAGTTTTGGATACTATATTTAGATGGTAATGTTGTGCCAGATGAAAAAGTTTTAAACCATTTAGAAAAATATAGAGAGAAACTTTCTAAACGTAGAGAGGTAACAATAGGAAGAATTAAATGGTGGGAGTTACAGTGGGCTAGAGAAAGAGAGATATTTTCAAAGCCTAAAATTCTTGTGAGGCAGAGATGTAAAACAAATCAATTTGCCTATAATGAAGGGGAATTTTTTGGAAGTGCTGATATCTATTTTGTAACTAAAAACAATGAGAATATCAGTCTGTTTTATATCCTTGGGTATATGAGTTCAGAAGTTTTTTTGCAATGGTTCAAATATAATGGTAAAATAAAGGGAAAGAACTATGAATTTTACTCTACTCCATTAAAAGAGACTCCAATATACTATCCAGATAATAAAAGTGAGATAGAGTATATCGAAAAAATTATAAAAGAGCAGATAGTTAGTTTCTCAGAAGAGAGAGAAGAATTGATAAATAGTTTTTTTAAAGAGAAAGTATTAGAAAAATAATATAATGTAAAGGAAAGAGAAACGAGGTGGTTGGAATGACAGATTCATCAAATAGAAAGAAAAAAGTAGGGTTACCCCCAGGGAGTATAGTTTACACAGGTGAGAACCCGAAGCATAAAATTTCTATTGAAGTCTTTTCATACAACGACAGTGTAATAAAAAAAGAGAATTATAGTGAAGATGAGGAAATTGATTTTGATACTAGCTTTAGAGGAGTTACTTGGGTAAGTGTAGATGGAATACACAATATCCCTCTATTAAAAAAGATTGGGGAACATTTTGATTTGGATAACCTAGTATTAGAAGACTTAGCAAATAGTACTCAAAGGGCTAAAGTTGAAGAGAGGGAAGAGTATCTGTTTATAGTTATGAAACTGTTAAAGCTTAATCTAATCTCTAAAGAGATAGGTTATGAGCAAGTTTCATTTATTTTAGGTGAAGATTGTCTACTAACTTTTCAAGAGAGTCCTGGGGATTTCTTTGATGGGATAAGGACAAGAATTGAGGCTCATAACTCAAAGATGAGAAAGAAAAGTGTAGGGTATCTTGCTTATACGATAATAGATACAATAGTTGATAACTACTTTATTGTACTTGATGAAGTGGAGATGGAGATAGATAGACTAGAGGCTAAAGTTATAAATGATTCTGATAAAGAGGATCTTCAAAATATAATGACTTTAAAACAAAAGTTTACAACATTAAAGAGAACAATTGGACCTATTAGAGAGTTAATTGCTAAGCTTCAATCTAAGGGGATGACAGAGTATTTTAATGAAGATATTAAAATTTATTTAACAGACCTATTTGATCACGGAACAATAGTTTGTGATACACTTGATATTTTAAATAGTAGAGTTACAGAGCTTATTCAACTTTATCATTCAACTATCAGTAATGGAATGAATGAGGTAATGAAGATACTTACCATTATTTCAACTATCTTTATGCCTTTAAGTTTCCTTGCAAGTTTGTATGGTATGAACTTTAAGTATATGCCAGAGCTTGAGTGGAAAGAGGGATACTATGCTGTTTTACTATTGATGTTTGTTTTAGTCTTAGGAATGTTGACATATTTTAAAAGAAAAAAATGGTTGTAGGAATAGAAAAAATAACATATAATCTAATTAAATATAAATGTACTTGGGAGGGAATATGGGATTACTATCAATGTTCAAAAAAAGTAATGAAGAGGAGTATTTAAAGAAAATTTCAAAGCTGGAAGAGACTATTAGTATAAAAGATAAAGAGATAGCAAACCTTGTTAATGAAGTAGAATCATTTAATAAATTTACACCAAGACAATTAGAAGTATTTGAAAAAAATTTAAAGGAAAATAGAGAAGAGATTCAAAGGTTGAAAAAATATTTAACTGCTTATTGTATCCCATATAATTTTAAAGAAAAGTATACTTATAAAATAGAGATAGAAAAATTCTTTGCATCAAGTAGATTTCAAGAACTAAATAGTTATTTAGAAGAAAATAATATGTTGTATCTTCAAGATCTTACTTTGGAAATTCTTGAGGAGCTTTCAGGGAAAATTAAAAATATTGATGATGCTAAAAAGAAATATGGAGAGTTTTTAGATAAAAAAATGAGTTGGGATATTGTAACTCAACTTAATAAAGGTGAAAGAATAAGTAAAATATATAGCAAGAATAGAAAATTTATAAATATTTTAAGTGAAGAGTATATTGAATTTATGGATGATCTGAAAAATTATAATTTTGATAATTTAGTTGATAGTGGTTTTTCAGCTGAACAGATAAAAGAGTTTAGAAATAAAAGAGATGAGTATTATCTAGATAAAAGAGTACAAAATTAATGGAGGCTAAAATGAAAAATATACTGCTTGGAGTAACTGGTGGGATAGCTGCTTATAAATCTGCTAATATTGTATCTATGTTAAAGAAAAAAGGGTACAATGTTAAGGTTATAATGAGTGAAAATGCTACTAAAATAATAACTCCACTTACATTGGAAACACTTTCTAAAGAGAGAGTTTATGTGGATATGTGGGATAAGACTCCACATTTTGAAGTTGAGCATATATCTCTAGCTGAGTGGGCAGATGTAGTTCTTGTTGCTCCTGCTACATATAATATAGTTGGAAAGGTAGCTAATGGAATAGCTGATGATATGTTATCTACTGTTATTTCAGCTACAACTAAGCCTGTGTTTTTTGCATTGGCAATGAATGTTAATATGTATAATAACCCTATTTTAAAAGAAAATATCAATAAATTAAAAAAATATGGTTATAAATTTATAGACTCTGATGAGGGATTCTTAGCTTGTAATGTAAATGCTAAGGGAAGATTGAAAGATGAGAAAGAGATAGTAAAAATTATTGAAGATCATTTTCAAGAGGAAGAATTAGATAGATATCTAACTGGAAAAACTGTTCTTATTACAGCAGGAAGAACGGAGGAAGCTATTGATCCTGTAAGATATATATCTAATCGTTCTAGTGGACAGATGGGGTATTCTCTTGCAATAGCAGCTAAAAAATTAGGAGCAGAGGTAATACTGGTTTCTGGTCCTACTGAACTTTCTCAACCTGAAGGGTTAAAGAAATTTATAAAAGTTAGAAGTGCCCAAGAGATGTATGAGGCAACTATTAAAGAGTTTCCAGAAGTTGATATAGCAATAGCTTGTGCAGCAGTTGCAGATTATAAACCTAAAAATTATTCTACTGAAAAGATTAAGAAGAAAGATGGGGATATGACAATTGTTTTAGATAGAAACCCAGATATACTTTTTGAGATGGGAAAATTGAAAGATAAACAATTTTTAATCGGTTTTGCAGCTGAAACAGAGAATATTATAGAAAATGCTATTGGAAAATTAAAGAGAAAAAATCTGAATATGATTGTAGCAAATAATGCTTCTAATATGCAAAAAACTACAAACCAAATAAGAATAATAAAATCTGAAAATAGTATTAAAGAGATACCAGAAAAAGAGAAATCTCAATTGGCATTTGATATTTTAAGAGAGATTGAGTTATAATAAAAAAGAGTTAAGTAAATTATTGATTTATTTAACTCTTTTTTATGTATACTTTATTTAAAGTGTTCTTGATTATTCTTTTAAATTATTAATTGACATTTTAAATAGTAAAACTGAAAGAATAATAGAAACATAATCAGAAACAATTTGAGTGAAGTTAATACCTGTTAAGCCAAAAAGATTATTTAAAATATATAAAAGAGGAATATAGATAAATCCTTGACGACATATTGAGATAGCAGTAGCTAAAAAAGGTCTATCAATTGCCTGTAAACTATTTATACATAAGAATAAAACTCCCAATATTGGTCCAGAAATAGCAGTAGCTATTAACATCTCTTTACCATAGAAAATAACCTCTTTATCATTTATAAAAAATTCTATAATCTCTTTGCTAAAAATAATATATATAGCTGTTAAGATACTTCCTATTATAATAGTTAAAATTCCACTAAATTTAAATATTTTTACAAAACGCTCCTTTCTTTTAGCTCCAAAGCAGTAACCTAAAAGAGGTTGAATTCCATTGGTGATTCCCATATGAATAAAGACAATCAATAGATAAACTTTGATTATAACTCCCATAGCAGCTACTGGAGCATCTCCATACACTACTAATTTATTATTTAAAATTATATTAGATAAACTCATAAGAGCAGAATTTATTCCAGCAGGGATTCCTAAGGTTAATGTTCTTTTGGCAGCCTTTCCTAAAAGACAAAACTCTTTTAAATTTAGGGTAAGAGAGGGACTCTTTATTTTTAAATAGTAAATATAGTATAAACCACCAAATATATTTCCAATAACAGTTGCAATAGCTGCTCCTGCTGTTCCCATATTAAAAGTTAAAATGAAAATAGGATCTAAAATAATATTTACTATTGTTCCAATCATTCCCCCAATCATTGAAGCATTAGCTCCACCCTCTCCTCTTACAGCGTGACCAAAAGTATTAGTAAAAAAGATAAAGGGGGCTCCTAATGCTATATAAAAAAGATATTCTTTTGAAAATTTGTATGTATTTTCACTACTTCCAAGTAATTTAAGTATAGGATCCATAAAAATAATAATTACTATACCTAAGATAGTTCCTAAGAATAGAGAGGTATAACAACAAAAAGAAGATGTTTTTTTAACTTCTATATTATTTTTTTCACCAAGAAATATAGATATTGCTGTACTTCCCCCAATTCCTAAAAGATTTGCAAAAGCCATAAACATTACAAAAATAGGATTGGTAAGGGAAACAGCTGCAACTTGAAAAGCATTATTTGTTTGTCCTACAAAAAAAGTATCTGCCATATTATAGATAACTAATACAAGTGAAGAAACAACACTTGGAATAGCCATTTTAAAAACTGCTGATTTTACAGGCATATCAGAAAAAATTCTTTGTTGATTTTCTTTCATAAAATAATCTCCTTAAAAAAGTATGCTAGCAAACTATATTTAAAAAATAATAGAGTTGCTACAATCTATATTTGCAACTCTAATTAATGCTATTCAAAATGGGTAACCATCTTTTTCAATATGTTTTTTAAAGTTTTTACCTCTTCTTTTGTAAGAGAGGAACTTAACTCCTTCTCCATCTCCTTTCTAATAGAAAGACATATACTCTTTAGTTTTTCTCCTTCTGGAAGAACTTTTATCTTTTTTAATCTTCCATCTTCTTCAGAAGAGATACGAGTAATAAGATTTTTTTCTTCCATCAAAGTTAACATTTTTGAAGCAGTAGCTCTATTTATTGAAAATTCAAATTCTATATCTTTTTGATAGATATCTTTCTCTAAATTATCTGTTAAATAGTCTATTACCCATAAACTTGAGAGAGAACATTCTTTAATCTCTTTTCTATTATAAAAAGAGTGACTACGTTTTTGAATATGATTATTTAATTTTCTTAAATAGAAACCAATATCATTATTTTTCATAATTAACCTCTTTTATAGTTTGCTTACAAACAATTTTAGTATATGTAAAATATTTTGTCAAGAATTTTATAAAATGGAATAGTAAGTTATAAAAAATTTATAAAATTATTGCTAAAAAAGAAAGTACTTTTGTTATAAAAAATTATTATAAACTTTAATAAGTAATTGACATTTATCTCTAAATGCAGTATATTTTTTACTAAAATAAGTTATTTACACAGGGGGAGATACTATGTTAAGAAGTAAATTAATGAATTTATCAGCTATGCTTATTTTTGGAACTATTGCTATTTTTGTAAGAAATATAGAGTTGACTTCTAAAGAGATTGCTGTTTTGAGAGGAGTAATAGGAAGTCTGTTTCTTTTAGGAGTTATGTTATTTTCAAAGGAAAAAAGTTCTTTTGAAGGAATAAAAAAGAATCTGCCTATTCTTGTATTGTCAGGTTTAGGAGTAGGAGCAAACTGGATATTTCTTTTTGAAGCATATAAATATACAACTGTTTCAATTGCAACTTTAAGTTATTATTGTGCTCCAATATTTGTTACTATAATGGCACCTATAATCTTAAAAGAGAAGATCTCTCTAATAAAATTTTTATGTGTATGTACAGCTATGCTTGGAATATTGTGTATTGTAGGAACTAATAAAAATGATATAGGTGAGGGGTATAATCATTTTTTAGGAATTGTCTATGGACTTACAGCAGCTGTGGGATATGCAAGTGTTATTTTAATGAATAAGTTTATTAAAGGTTTAAAAGGTATTGAAACAACAGTGACTCAACTTATTTTTGCTTCAATATTGCTTCTTCCCTATGTAATGGTTACTTCTGGCTTTGATTTTTCAAAGATGACAGGCATCTCTTGGGGATATATGACTTTTTTAGGAGTTGTACATACTGGATTTGCTTATGCTCTTTATTTCTCATCTTTAAAAGAGTTAAAAGGGCAGACAATAGCTGTTTTAAGCTATATAGATCCAATTACTGCTGTACTTATATCAGCACTATTTTTAGGTGAACAACTTACAATATTTCAAATTATAGGTGGAATTTTAATTTTAGGTTCAACATTTATTAGTGAAATTCAAGGAAAAAAGAAATAGATTTAAATAGGGGGATTATTGTAAATAAAAAAAATAAATTGCAATATTCCCTTTATTTTTAGGAAATAATAAAAATAAAATTTTAAAAATAAAAAAAATAAAAATTTTTTAAGTTTTACCTATTGACAAATGAAAGTTTATGGGGTAATTATATATCAAGAAAGAGATACAACAGTCTAGACAATAAATTGTATCTGAAGGAGGAGATACCAGTGAAACCTTAGTGAGAACAACTTAAAGAGAACAAACAAATATTTAATATATTGATAATATACCCAAGTATTAGAAATATGCAAAGTTAAATATTTGAAAATATTCCTTATCTAAAAATGTAACTATGAAATATTTATAGAAATAAGCTTTTAGTCTAAATTTCTATTAAGGCTTTATCAAAAAAGTTTTATAGAAGTGAATATTAAGTAAAATAAAAAAGATAAAAGATATTTTATAAATTTCAAGTTATAAAAAATTCTAGAAAATTAAATTATGATTTAAAAAAAGAGATAAACATTAAAATAGATTATTTAATCTTAAATATTTTGGAAAATGTTAGAGAACATTGCTAATTATAGAAAAATAATTGAAATAATGGTTTAGACTCTAAGTAAAATATAAATTTAATTGATTATCATAGGTTATGAAGTAAGTTTAAATATATTAAAATATTTAAAATACTTATAAAGGTGATAAAATTAAAATAGAAGAACAAATTTATAGTATAGATATTGGGGTATAAGAAATCTTTAATATTTGGAAGAGCAAAAGCTTTTCTAAGAAATATGTAGATGATTTCTTGAAAAAGGAAGAAAGATGATAAGGAAGTAGAAATTAATATAGATAGGAGGCAACATTGAATATTGAGGAAATAAGTTAGAGGGGCTGTTTGGTAATCAAATATCGGACAGCCCTTTTAATCTTTTTCATTTTATTCCTCTAAATTATTCTGATATTACTATTTAGATGTTCTAGTTTTAATTCTTTTTCATTCTTTTTCTCCTCTTTTAAAAACTTCTCAATAATATTAAACTCTTCATTAAATAGATGAGAGTTATAAAACATAAAGAGAGAGAAATTTCTTTTATCTCTAAAAGTTTTCATCAATTCAATATCTTGTTTGTATGAAAAATAAGCTAAAGAGGTTAAGTTAAATTTCATTTTACACAAGGTTATTGAGTCAATACCATAATTTTTAAGTGGAAAAAATGCACCAAAATAAATAGTATAAATAAAAATAGAGAAAAATAGGATTAATCTAAATTTTCTTATCTTAAGAAAAAGAAAGATAAGTATGATTATAACTGGTATAGCTGTTTTGTAATAAAATAACTTTGAAAAAATTGTTAAAATATATATTCTCATAATTTAAATTATAGTTTCCTTTCTAATTTTTAGTTAAGTAATTCAATATCTTTTCCTTGGCTAAGTATCCATCTATCTATTCCATTACCAAAAACTTCAGCACTAATTACACTATACTTATCATTTTGCTCTAATATTTGAGCTGTAGGGATCTTATCTAGTACAGCTTCTAGAGATGTTCCACTATATTTAAAAGTTATTTTCTTCAATCTACCACCAGTCATAAATTGTACCCTTTTTCTAAACTCTCCCTCTTCAAATCTATTTTTATATATTATAGGGAAATGCTCATCTAATATTTTATAACTTTCTATTCTATCAAAACGGTATATTGTTGGGAAAATATCATCTTTATTGGCAAAATATTTCTCCTTATCTATATTATCAATATGTCCTAGAAGATAGAAATAATACTCTGAAAACATAATTCCTACTGGTTGAATAACTCTCTTCACCACTTTTTTATCCATTCTTTTGTATTCAACTTCTATTTTTAATTGATTTTGAACAGCCTCTCCTATCTCCCAAATATTGTTAATAAAACTCTTTTTATGACATAACTCCATATAGTGAAACTTTTCATTTTCAACTAATTTACTAACTTTAGTATAGTTTTCTATTGGGATACACTGTCTCATTAACTTATTGATAATAGTTATCATCTCATCTTTTAAGAAAGCTCTACTATCTAATAATATTTTACATACAGCTAATATTTCACTATTATTAAGTTTTTGATTATCCTCATTAACGAGTACATAACTATTACTTTTATCATCATAGATTATCTCTGCTGAATTATTAGTTGAAATTAAAAAATTTCTCAAATCACTAATATCTCTATGTATACTTCTTTCGCTTACTTGATATTCCAATGCTAATTTTTTTCTATTTACCTCTCTGTTATTTAATAATCTTAAATAGATATCTAAAACTCTTTGATTTTTCATAATCTCACCTTTTTAAAATCTATATAATTGTGATACATAATCTTTTAACTTTTTAAAACTAACATTTACTATCTCATCATAATCCTTCTCTGTATAAATTGTTGCAACAAACTCTTTAGTTCTTGGATTGTAATAAGGATACCTTAAATTATTGTGAAGTTTGTCATAATTTATTTTTCCTAATATCTCTCTAACTTGACTGCTTAACTGCTCTCTAATTAATTTATCAGCTACTGATATCTCTATAAGTAAAATCATTAGATCTTTAATAGAGTGCTTATTTACTAACTCATGAGTATATTTATTTTCTATAGATATAAGTTTAGAGATTTCAGATTTAATAAATTTCTCCATATATTGACTTGAAAAATATATTGCTTGGTTGTATAATCCAGCTTCTGCTAATAGTTCCCCTGCTTTTCTATCCTCTTCAGCCTTTGTTAGATAATAATCAGATATATTTATAATTGATTGTCTTTTCATACATGCCCCCTAAATTTATAAAGTATTATTAACTTTTATTTTTATTATATCTTTTTAATATAAATTATTCAATTTATACTTTTTATTTTATATGAGCAACTCTCATTTTTTCTTCTGCTTTCTTTCCTTTGCTCAAATTTTCTTTTGTAGAAAGATAGCCAGAAACTCTTCTTAATTTTTTTATGTTTTTACTATTACATTTTGTACAATGATCTTCTAAAAATATGCCAGTAGTTTTACAGTCCAAACAATAATCTAAAGGGAAGTTTATCCCCAGATAAATATGTTCCTGTTCTATTCCATATTTAATTATATCAAAAATAGCCTCACTATTTACCAATATAGGTGTTTGAAATTCAATATATGATATCTCTCCACCATTACAATATTTTAAAAACTTTCCTTCAATATCTAATTTTTCAAAAGGATTTATATCTATATATACAGGAATATGAAAAGAGTTAGTATAAAATTCTTTATTAGAATCCTCTTCTGCAAATCTGCCACTAATTCCTTCACCAGAACTTGCTAATAAAGAAAAATTTAAATGATATTTTTTTGTCCAAGTATCTGTTAACTCTCTCATAAATTTTAATATCTCTTCTCCAAGTTCAATATTTTTAATTATAGTTTGGTAATTTAATTTTTCTCCTGTTAAATATTCAATGCAATCAAAAAGTCCAATGAATCCTATTGATAAACTTCCATTAGAAAATATTTTTCTTAAATTTACATTATTTTCATCTATCCCTAAATAAAGTTTATTTCTTAAAATATAGTTAAAGTTTTCTATATCTAAACTGCAAAGAGTATTATATTTTTTTAATAAAATATTCTTACTTTTTATACAGATAGATTTTAAATTTTTAAAAAATTCTTTTTTATTTTTACTTTCTTTAGCTATTTTAGGCAAATTTATAGATATACTTGCTATATTTCCTCTATTTTTTGCTCCCTCTGTTCCATTTATATTTTTAGTTAGTAAAGTTCTACAACCCATTATACCAATATTCTTACTGTTTATATTATTTAAATATATGCTATCACAATTGAAATATGTAGGATTCATTCTAACTCCACTAACTTTTAAAGCCAATTTCAATAGATTATAATTTTCCTCTTCTTTATTTAAGTTAATACCATTTTTTATTTTAAAAATTATATTTGGAAAGATAAAGGGTTCTCCAGTTTCTAAATCTCCTAGTTCTAATCCTTTTAGAAAAGCTTCTGTAACTTTTTTACCTCCACTACTTGTTTCTAAACCTAGATTAAAAGATACATATGCTCTTTCATAACCATTTCTTAAGGGTAAATTTAATTTTTTAAATAATCTTCTTATGGAATTGATTGCTTTATCTAAAGGAACATTATCAAAAATAGTAGCCAAATCTTCATCTATATTTATATAGCCTATTCCTCCAGATTGTTCATTAGTTAAATATACAATTTCTTGAAAAAGTTTTTCTAAATTTAACTCTAGATTTTCTATTTTATCCACTTCTTTATATTCTTTTGGAGTAAATGTAATTCCTATACAATTATAAGTGACTCCATTATATTCATTATCATGAATATGGATATACTTTTCTCTATGTAGTTTACTATTTAATTTTTTTGTATTTCTAATTCTATAAGATGCATTTTGAAATATATTAGCTTGTTCTTTTCTCATTTATAATCTCTCCCTCTTTAGAAATATAAATTTTTGATTACTTGAGCCGTAAAATTTATTCTCTATTTTTAATTTATCAATATATTTTCCAACTTTTATAAAATTTAGGTATTTTAATAATTCTTTAGGAACTTCTTCTATTTCATATGAAGTATATAGTCCTATATCATAATTTTTCTCTTTTAATTTAATTACAAGTTCAAATAACTCTTTTAATTGTAGTAATGGTTCTCCACCAGAAATTGTAACTCTTTTATATGGATTTTTATGTTGTTCAATCATATTTAAAATTTTATCAACAGTTAAATTTTTTCCTTCTGTAATATCCCAAGAACTTTTGTTATGACAATTATAACATTTTCTATCACAACCTTGAAAAAATATAGTTGTTCTTATTCCTGGTCCATCTTCATATCTTAAATATTCAATAGATGATATCTTCATAATTTCTTACCCCCTTTTCTACATTAATTATACCACTCTTCACTGACAAAATTTGTCATTGAAAAGAAAAAAATCTTAACACTATAATAGCATTAAGATTTACTAAAAATTTTTATTTTTTTACTAATTTTGCCCAATAGGAAAATATTTAAACTCCTCTCTTATATGGGTATTTCTTGCATATACATTTCTTAAATCAAAGTAGAAATTACCTTTCATTCTAGCTCTTACCTTATCTAAATTCATTCCTCTAAATTGATTCCACTCTGTCATCAACACTACTGCATCTGCCTCATTTACTACTGAATATTCATCTGCACAATATGTTATTGAGTTTTCACAATCTTCCAATCTCCATCTTGCCTCTTTCATTCCCTCTGGACAATATGCTTGTATCTTTGCTCCTGCTTGAACTAAACCTCTTATTATATCTAAGCTTGGAGCATCTCTCATATCATCTGTATCTGGTTTAAAAGATAACCCTAAAATTGCTATATGTTTTCCCTCTACTCCTTCCATTTTATCAATTATCTTTTCTACCATCTTCCTCTTTTGTTTTTCATTAGCATCTATAGCTGCTTTTATCACATACATATCCTCTCCATGTTTCTTAGCTATGTCAACTATTGCCTTTGTATCTTTAGGAAAGCATGAACCTCCATATCCTGGTCCACAATGTAAAAACTTAGGTGAGATTCTGCCGTCCTTTCCCATTGCTTTGGCTATCTCCTGTGTATTTGCTCCCACTTTCTCTGCCAAAAGAGATATCTCATTGATAAATGAAATTTTTACTGCTAAGAAAGCATTAGAAGCATATTTTATCATCTCTGCTGTCTCTATATTTGTAAATACAAATGGAGTCTCATTGATAAAGAGTACATCATATACTTTTTTCATTATCTCCTTTGCTCTTTCGCTCTCTGTTTCTATTACCACTCTATCTGGTCTTAAACAATCTCCTACTGCTTTTCCCTCTCTTAAAAATTCTGGGTTTGAAACTATATCAAATTCATAGTCTAAATTTCTATTATTTAATTCTTTTTGAATAGTTTCTCTTACAAGTTTACCTGTTCCCACAGGGACTGTTGATTTATCTACTACTACTTTATAACCATTCATATATTTTCCAATATTAGTTGCTACCTCTAAAACAAAGCGTAAATCTGCTGAGCCGTCCAATGCTGGTGGTGTTCCTACTGCTATAAATATCACATCTGAATTTTCTGTTGTATATTTCATATCTGTTGTAAACTCTATTCTTTCAGCTTTCATATTTTTTTCTAATAACTCTTTTAAACCAGGCTCATAGATTGGTATTATTCCATTTTTTAAACTATTGATTTTTTCTTCTGATACATCCATACAGATTACATTTAGCCCAAATTCAGCCATTATTACACCTTGAACTAAACCTACATACCCTGTACCTACAACTCCTATTTTCATTTTACTATCTCCTTACTGTCTTTTATACCATTCAATAAATTTTTTAATCCCCTCAGCAAAATTAGTTTGAGGATCATAACCTATCATTGCCTTTGCCTTTGATATATCTGCATAAGTTTTTTCTACATCTCCAGGTTGCATAGGTTGAATATCTAAAATAGCTTTCTTTCCTAGAGCATTTTCAATAGTTTCTACCATCTCTTTCAGTGACACAACGTGAGATTCACCAAGATTAAATATCTCATAAACATTTTTATTATTGAAAAGATAGCTCATTGATTTTAAAATTCCATCTACTATATCATCAATATATGTATAATCTCTTTTAGTTGTTCCATCTCCATAAAATGGAATAGGCTTATCTTCTAGTATCATCTTAGTGAACTTATGAATTGCTAAATCTGGTCTTTGCTTTGGTCCATATACAGTAAAGAATCTTAATTGAACCATATCAATATTATATAGCTTATGGTATACATGTCCCATAACCTCACATGATTTCTTAGTTGCTGCATATGGAGAGATTGTAAAATCAACTATTGCTGTTTCTTTAAATGGAACCTCTTTATTATTTCCATAAACTGAAGATGAAGATGCTTGAACAAACTTTTTAACTCCATATTTTTTACAAAGTTCAAGCAGATTCATATATCCTCTTACATTTACATCTTCATAAAGCATAGGATCTAAAAGAGATGGACGAACTCCTGCCATTGCAGCTGGGTTAAATACTAAATCAAAACTATTTTCAGCAAAAACTCTATCCATAGCCTCTCTATCTCTAATATCCCCATATATAAGAGTAAATCTATCTGAATTAACTATCTCTATTAATTTACTGATTTTTTCATCTTTTAAAAGATTTTCAAACTCATTAATTTTATTAAAGTTATTTGTAATCTCTAAAATATTTCTAATTTTTCTGTTGTAATCATAAAAATCATTAAAATTATCTACAACAACAACTCTATCTCCGTTATTTAAAAGTTTCTCTGCAACAGTTGAACCTATGAAACCTGCTCCTCCTGTAATTAAAAAGTTTTTCATTATTTAAGCCTCCATTTTTTCTAAATATGTCAATTTAGCAAATTTTCTATCATCTTTTACATATGTTTCCTCTTTTAATACCCTATAATTTTCTAATAACTCTTCTGGAACATCATTAAAGAAAACTATTTTATTAGGTAACTTTTCATTTAAGTTATAATCATTTATCTTTTTTCCAACTCTCCAAACATCTTCTATCTCATAATTATCACTATAAATACTATATTTAGGTGGATCTTTTTGAATAATCTCTATATTTGAATATTTATTATTTAAAGTTGATCTAAAAACATTATTACTAGATTCTTTATCAAAAAAACTATTAACAGTTAAATTTACTATTAACATTAAAGCTCCACTTCCTAAAATAACTATTTTATTTAATCTCTCTTTTGAAACTTTAAATAGTATTAGGACAAATGATAAAAACAACAGAGATATTGAGATCATATAGTTTTTAGTAATAAGATTTTTACCATATCCTTTAAAAAATAGAGCAGTAGGAATAGAGATAGCAAGAACTATTAAAAAATATTTTTGAAGATAGATCAGATATCTCTCATATCTTTTTAAACTTTCCCATGTTCTGTTGTAGAAATAATTGCAAATTATTCCAACTTCAAGAACAGAGGTTATATATATTGGTATTCCATATCTTTTCTTTTTCATCTTTACTAGTGAGAGAAGAATAATTATAAAAATATTCCACCAAAATATAAATTTAGAATAATCTTTATTCTCACTATCTTTATATGTTTTTATTAGAGCAAATAGAGAGAAAAAAATCCAAACTCCCATATAGATAAAAAAATCAAGATAGTAAAATATTGATTCTGTATGTCTTGTTGTCCAAGTATTTTTCTCTTTTAATAGAACACTTACAAAAATATCTGGATATTTCAAATACATTAAAAGAGGCCAAATACTAGCTAAAACTCCTCCAACTAAAAGCATCAATAAGATTTTTTTAAAGTTTTTTCTATAATTTTCTAAGCCGAAGATAAAAATATGTGAAAGTAGAAAAGGTAGAAACAATCCATATATTGCAACAGGACCTTTGCTTAAAATAGAGGCTGCAAGAAAAATTCCACTAATTATAAAATCAAAATATCTACTTGTATTAAATCCCTTTAGTAAAAAGGTAACAGCTCCAAAAATAGCCACATATGAATATATATCCCAAGTATTTTCTCCGCTCAATTTTATTATCATAAAAGTTGTACAACCAACAAAAGAGGTTATAAAACTTGCAAAGCTATTTTTTGTTAATAATTTTACAAAATAGTAAAGTAGAAGAATAAAAACAACTCCAGCTAATGCAGAGGGAATACGTAAAATAGATTCATCTGTATAATTTTGTGTTAAATTCATAGTTAAAACTGTAAGCCAAGTAGGCAATGGCGGTTTCTCAAAACGTAAAGCTCCATTAAGTGTTGGAATAATATAGTTTTTACTCTCTATCATCTCTCTTGCTGTAATAAAATTTCTTGCCTCCATAAGATCAGCAGGTCTTATCCAAAGAATTGAGAAAAAAGCAATTATTGATATTGGAATAATTATTTTTAAATATTTGAAATCCTCTCTATTCATACTATATCTCCTAGAATTATTTTTTCTTAATCAACCATATATTTCTTGAATATATTAAAAGATTAGGTGCTTGTCCCAATATAAAAACAGGATCTTTTCTATAGATAGCATATATTAATAAAAATATACTTCCTCCTAAACTAAATAACCAAAATGAAAAGGGAACTACACTTTTTCCAGCTTTTTCACTTGCTATCCATTGAACAATAAATCTCATTGAGAAAAGTCCTTGTCCTAATAACCCTATCAACATCATAAAATCTAAATTAAACATAACTCTCACCTAATCTTTAATCTTGTAGTTTAATTTTCTTTGTTCCATCCATCTAACAGCAAAGGCATCTTTTAAACCTTTAAATAGACGGTTAAAAATTCCATATTTAGAAGTTCCAAACTCTCTATCATAGTGTCTAACAGGTATTTCTATAACAGAGAAACCATTTATCTTAGCCAATGTTGGTAAAAATCTATGCATTCCCTCAAAAAGATAGAAACTTTTTACAACCTCTTTTTTAAACAGTTTAAGAGGACAACCAGTATCCTTTATATTATCTCCTGTAACAAAATTTCTAACTCCGTTTCCAACTAAAGATGAGATTTTTCTTTTAAGTCCATCTTCTCTACTCTCTCTCATTCCATTTACCATATCATATTTTTCTATATATGGTAGCAAAGTATAGATATCTTCAGGGTTTGTTTGTAAATCAGCATCCATAGTGACTATCAAATCTCCAGTAGCAATTTTAAACCCAGCATCTAAAGCAGCTGTTTGTCCATTATTTTTAGTAAAATGAGCAACTTTTATATGTCCATTTTTATTAGCCTCTTCATCTAACAACTCTCCACTTCCATCTGTACTTCCATCATCAATTAAGATAATTTCATATGATAAAAATCTCTTCTTTAATGTCTCCTCAATCTTAGTGATCAACCTAACTATATTTTCCTTTTCATTAAAAATAGGTGCTATTACTGATATTCTTTCCATTATTTATCCTCCAAATTATATTCAATTTTTGTTAACAAGTTTATGTTAAAATAGAAATATTAAAAAATGGTTAAGAAAATTAAAATAAATAAATTTTAACTTAAATTTAACATTGAGGGTGTATAATAAAAAAAACAGTTAAGGAGGAGCTATGAAAACTATTCTCATTATAGAAGATGAAAAGAAAATAAGAAGATTTTTACAACTTGAGTTAGAGCATGAGGGATACTCAGTTATAACAGCTGAAGATGGAGAAGAGGGATTGAATAAGGTAAAAAATAATCACTATGATATTGTACTTCTTGATCTTATGTTACCTAAACTTTCAGGAGAAGAGGTGTGCAAAGAGATTAGAGAGTTTTCAGAAATTCCAATTATTATTCTTACAGCTAAAGATCAAACTCTAAATAAAGTTGAACTTTTAGATATGGGAGCTGATGATTACTTAACTAAACCATTTGCAATAGAGGAGCTTTTAGCTAGAATAAGAGTAGCTCTAAGAAATAAAAAGGATTTTACTGATAATAGATTTTTAACATACCACTCTTTGAAACTTGATTTAGAGACAAAAATTTTATATAGAGATGATGAGGAGATCTCTCTTACTAAAAAAGAATTTAATCTTTTCTACCTTCTTATGTTAAATAAAGAGATTGTTATCTCAAGAGAAAAGATTCTTGAAGAGGTTTGGGGATATGATTTTCTAGGAGATGAAAAAATTGTTGACGTATATATAAATGCTCTTAGAAAAAAAATAGAGAATGAAGATGAAAAATATATCCAAACTGTTAGAGGATTTGGATATACTTTAAAAAGTAGAGGTTAAAATATGAAAAAAATATCAAAGGAGTTAAGAAAAAGTTATATTGTTTTAATTTTTCTATTTTTACTATCTTATATTGGAATTGTAATCTTTTTTGCTTGCTATATTAATAAAGTAACCTATGAAGATCTTAAAACAACAGATGGTTTTATGAATTATGAATTAGGGGAATTTGAGCATAAATTGAAACTTGGAAAAACTATTGAGAATCTTTTTCAAGGAGCTTTAGATGAGTGTCCTAAAATAGATGGACTTTCAGCTCTTTTTATTTATAATAATAAAATTTATGGAGAAGATTATCCAGAAGATACAGTTAAAAAAATAGAAAAAGAGATAAAATCACAAGAAGTTCAAAAATTAGGTTTTTATAGGTATCAATTTATTTATAGAGAAGTTAAAGTCAATAATAATATTAAATTTGATCTTATCTTAGTAAAAAATATGCAAGAGGATAGGGAAATCTTACAAGGAATTATTAAAATTATACTCTTTTTAGCTATTTCTACTATTTTAATTGGTACTTATATATCAAAAAATTTTTATCATAAATTTATGAAACCTCTAAACAGTTTGCAAGATATAACTAATAAATTAAACTTAAATACATTAGATAACAAATTTAATACTTCTAGTCAATTTATAGAGTTTTCAAATATTATCACAGCCTATGAAAATATGTTGAAAAGATTAAAAACACAAACTGATTCACAAATAGACTTTGTTAATAATACTTCTCATGAATTGAAAACACCTATTTTTATAATTAATGGTTATATCAATCTTATAAAAAGATGGGGACATGAAAATCAAGAGATTACTCAAGAGGCTATTGATTCAATAGAGGAGGAAACTAAAAATATGTCAACTTTAGTTTCTAAACTTTTATTCTTAGCTAAAGATAATATAAGTGATATTGAACATAGAGAGTTTTTTTTAAAAGCTCTTATAGAAAATATTATAAGTGATTTAAAAATAGTATATCCATATGAAAAAATCAATCTTATTGGAGAAGAGGTATCTATAATCTCAGACTATAACCTTATCAAACAACTTTTAGTAAACATCATAGAAAATAGTATAAAATATGGAAGAAAAAATGATATAGATATTAAAATTATTAAGGGACAAAATATAGTTATTGAGGTAAAAGATAGAGGGGAGGGAATTAGTAAGGAAAATCTTGAACATATTTATGATAAGTTCTTTAGAGTTGATAAGGCTAGAAGTAGAGAAATCAACAGTCATGGACTTGGACTTTCAATAGTAAGAAAAATTACTGATGCTTTAAATATTGATATAAATATAGAGAGTGAATTAAATGTGGGAACAACAGTTACACTTACATTACCAAAATTATAATAATTTACTAATTAAGCTCACTTCCCTAGCATATCGTTAGATTTTGACAAAGTTCCTTTGTTATTTGTGAGTATTAGTCAAGTTTAGTTATTCAAGTTTCTTTTTAACATCAAGTTGTCTCCATGTCAGTGAATAAAGAATCTCTATGGCTCATTTCGTTGAAAATGCAAAACTCGACTTCGTCTCAAACACGTTGCATTTTCTTAACTTCATTTCGCTGAGGAATTCTAATATTCACTTCCAAATTACGTCAACTTGATGTTAGGGATAATTTATTTTTTTTAACTATTTAGGGGATACATTACATTTTTTAACTAAATCTTAATTTTTATATGAGAGAATAGAAAATATTTAAAAGGAGGCAACTATGCAAAAAATCTCATATAAGAATATTTTTAAAATTTTATTTATCTATCTAATAATCTATATCCCAATAGCTTTAACAAGGTTTCCAGATATAAAAAATGAGATAAAATACTATGCAATAACAGATAATCTAATTAAAAGCAGAGAGTTTTTTATCTTGAAATATTTTTCAGAACTCTACCCAGATAAGCCACCACTATATTTTTGGTTAATCAGATTTTTTAAAGAAAGCTTTGAGAATTTTAATTTTTTATCTATTGTATTTGGAAGTATCATTCCCTCTTTTATAATAGTTATTTTAATGTACCATCTTTTTGCCAAATTAAAAAGTGAAAAATTTGGTTTTTTAGTTGCTATTTCATTAGCAACAACTCCATTTTTTATGGGAATATCTGTCTTTTTAAGAATGGATATGTTGATGAATCTATTTATAACTATTAGTTTATACTATTTTTTTAGTATATACTTTAATTTGATAAAAAATAGTTGGATTAATAAAGTAATTTTATATCTTTCAATCTTCTTAGGAATTTTTACTAAGGGGATAGCAGGAGGAATGGTTCCCCTTTCAATTATCTTGGGATTTTTAATTTTAGAGAAAAATCTTATTTTTTTAAAGAAGATAAATTTTTTAGCAGGGTTAGGACTTATTCTATTTTGTGCTTTAGCTTGGTTTTTATTTATCTATCTGCAACCAGAGGGAAAAGAGTATCTATCTTTAATGTTTAAACAAGAAACAGTTGGAAGAATTGTAAAGGCTAAAACTCATATAAAACCTTTTTATTACTATTTTGTAAGATTGAGCTTTTTAATATTTCCATACTCTCTATTCTGGTATTGTGGTATTTTTCACTATTTGAAGGATATAAAAAATTATAGTAAATGGAATTATTTAGAAAAAATAGGTGTTATTTGGAGTATAGTACCTCTTATTTTATTCTCTTTAGCTAGTGGGAAATTGGATATCTATATGCTACCACTTTTTACTGGAATGATTTTATTGAGTCTAAATTTTTTTATTAAGATAAAAAATAAGAAAATAGGAAAAGTTTTATTAAAAATTCTTTCAACTATTTTGATTATTTCACTTTTTCTTAATAAAATCTTAAAAAATAGAGGAAATCAGTACAGAAGATTTTTAACAATTCCCCTTTCAATTGTAATTATCTTTGGGATATTGGCACAGGGAATGGGAACATTTAATAGATATTTTACTCTAAAACCTGTAGTTGCTCAAATCCAAGATAATAGAAAGATATATACATATAGATTTGAAGATTTTAAAAATATAGAGGGGATAGAACCTAAAATAAAAGATAGTAATATTACAAATATTCAAGAGCTAGAGAAAATAAAAGATATATTGAACAAAGATAATTCTAAAAATTATTTTGTGATAAAAAGCAAGTACAATGATAAATTTAATGATGTGAAAAATTTGAAATTGAAGTTTACTAATAATTCATACTCTATTTTTGAAAGAGAATAATAATTTACTTAAAATTAGAAAGGCTTTAAAAAATAACCATAATTAGTTAAAAGAAAAACTGTTGTAATTGATAAGTTTTACCAATTACAACAGTTTTTTAGTCTCTTATATTAAAATCTGTATTTTACCCCAATAGCAACAGATGTATCAATATATTTTTTATTAATAATACTATCCAAAGCTAGTGAATATTCAGTTGAAGAATCAGTTTTGTAAGTTGTAGTAAGATTTAAACTTTGTATATCCTTTGAAGTTTTTAAAGTTGGAATAGTGTAGTGTACATCAGGTTTAAAAATAAAGTTTGCATCATTGTCCTTGTAATTTTTCTCTCTATGATACCATTGTAAATCTCCATTTATATGTAATTTCTCTGTAAAAGAGTAGTTAAATTTCAATCCTGTTTTAAAAATAGCACTAGATTCTATATTTTTTCTCACATTTAAAGAGTAATCATCTTCATCTCTGTTAATTAGTTGCTTTTCTCTATAACTATTATCTTTGTTCCAAACATAATCTACTCCTATAAAAGGGTATAGATATTTTTTATTTGTTCCAAGAATATAGCCTGTTTCCCATCCAATAGAGTATAAATTTGAACTGTAATCACCTTTAATTTCACGTTTATTAAAATTATCCTCTCTATCTAAAATATATCTTTTTAAATCATGTCTTGAGTAACCAGCTCCTCCTTGTAAAGTGTTTAGCCAGTTGTTGTTTAAATAGGAGATACTTCCAACAACTATAAAAGAATCTATATTTTCTTTACTATTAGCCATATCTTTATAATCAACTTTACTACCTATATAATCATAGTTTAAGCCTAAAATTAATTTATCACTTATAGGAAAACTTGATTGTCCATTTACTCCGTAAGAATTATATGAGTAAGCAGGATGCCAAGAACTACCATAATATTTTCCGTGACTTCCAATTAGTTGGAAATCATTTTTAGAATCATCTTTGTTGATAATACTTTCTCTATTAAAATTATAATTTTTTTCTCTAGTTTTTAAATTATTTAGTTGATGAATATTTGATTTTGGATAGTTATAGATAGATTCATAGAAACCACCAACAATGTTTCTGTTTATAATAGATTCATCAAGTTTATTTAAAATTAAATAAATAATTCCATTATTTTTATCAAAATTATATTTTCCTTCCCAACCTTCAGCAACATTTACTATTTTTATATTTCCAATATTACTATTTTTAACATCTTTAATATAAATAGTAGGAATTAAAATTTGTTTATCATTTGTTACATACATAGAATCTATTGGTCTTTTAATAATTGTTCCTTCATTTAGTAAAGTTCCAGTAGATATTGTTGGTGTAAGTAGATCACTGACTTCTATATTCATAATTAAATTTCTATTTTTTTCTATTTTGAAATTTCCATTCATATCATTAATGGGGAATGGAGGTTGAGAAAATGCAGTATTTTTATCTTTATATTTATCAGGTACAGCTAATACAAGGTTATTATCAAGAGTCCATGTTCCAGATTTTACTGCAATATTTGAGAAATTTTTTATCTGATAATCTATTTTTGCAGTTTTTCCAATGGGGGATTCTGATAAGATTAAAGTATCAGTTCCTCTATTCCCTTCAATAATTCCCTTTATTTTTGAATCTGTTCCTAGTTCTAAAATATTATCTCCCCCACCTAAAAGAATAGCAGTTTCTCCTTTTTGAGAGATAGTTCCATGATTAACAAAGGTTCCTGAATTTTCAACTTGAACTCCATAATTCCCTTCATTAGCAATAGTTCCATAGTTTACACCGTAGCTTTTTCCTTCAATTACAACTCCATAATCTCCCTTATTTTCTATTATTCCAGAAGTTGAATTTTCAAAATTACTATTTTTAACATAAACTCCATAATTATTTCCATTACTAACAATCCCTTTATTAGTGAATTTTGAATTTTCTAAATAGATTCCATGTTCACCAGTATTTTTAATAATAGCCCCTTCATTATTTAAAACTTCAGTAACATGATCAGCATAAATACCATAATTCCCTTTATTCTCTATTACTCCTTTATTTGTTATATTTTGCCCATTAACTATTTTAATTCCATAATCGTTATGGTTATTGATGAAACCACTATCTTCATTAGTAACAGATACTATATTATCTCCTTCAATACCATAACTTCCTTTATTCATTATCATACCACTGTTTTTTATTGTATTTCCATTATATAATCCAATACCAACACTACCACCATTACTGATAACTCCATGAAGGTTGTTGGTAATGTTTAAAGCTCCCTCTCCTTCAACACCATAATCCCCTTTATTTGAGATAGTCTTGTTATTATAAACAGTAGAATTTTTTAAAGCTTGTACTCCTGTTGAATCATTATTTTTAATGACTCCATTGTTGTAAAAAGTCTCTCCTTCTTTTACATTGATTCTTTCTTTAACATCCTTATCGTTGTAAATTACCTTATCTTCAGTATAGCTAAAAAAAGAAAGAGTTAGAAAGAGTACAGATGCTTGTTGCTTCAGTTTTTTTCTTTTAAACATTATTCCTCCTTAATTTATTGTTAATTTTTTAACTTCACTTTATTTATATTAGTTAAAAGAATTAAATTCCTTTTTTTAAATAAAAATTTTTTTATCGCATCTTAACATATTGGAATTTACTGAAAGCTAGGGTATAATTAAATATATAGATGAAAGGAAAGGATAATATGAATGTTTTAATAACAGGGGCAACAGGTGGGATAGGACAAGCACTAATTGAGGTGTTTTATAAGAATAGTTGGAATATATTAGCTGTTGGACGGAATAAAAAAATATTAGAAGAGTTAAAGTTAAAATATGGAGATAAAATAGAAATATATAGTAGAGATATTGGCAAGGAAAAGGAGATAATAGAATTTTTAGAGGAGATTAGGGGTAGAGAGATAGATTTATTAATCAATGGAGCAGGTATAGGAGAGATAGGAGAGTTTGAAAATATATCGCTGATTGAGGAGCAAAGAATGATAGATATCAATATTCAAGCTCTTTTGATACTAACTAAATATTTTTATAAGAAGATGCTAGAGAGAAAAGAGGGAGGAATAATCAATATCTCATCTACGGCAGGGTTTCAAGTTGGAGGACCTTTAATGTGTGGTTATTATGCAACTAAAGCCTATGTAAATAGCTTGACTTTTGGTTTGATAGAGGAGAGTAAAGGGAAAAATATAAAGATAATGTTACTATGCCCTGGACCAACAGCAACTAATTTTAAGGGAATGAAAAGTGAGATAGAGGGAGCAAAAAAATTCTATATAACTACTCCAGAAGAGGTAGCCAATCAGTGTTACAGAGATTATATTTCAGGAAAAAAACTTTCAATTCCTGGGAGAGTAAATAGGATTTTATACTATCTAAATAAGTTTATTCCTTGGAAAATACAATTAAAAAATATAGAAAAGATTCAAAGGAAAAAACAGATAGAAACTTTGAATTAGGGAGGAAATATGAAGAGAAAAATAGTTTTTCTTTTAAGTTTAATATTAATTTTTAGCAGTTGTACATATTTTCAAGTGAGAGATGCTTATAAAACTGCTGAAAAGGGAGATTATACAAAATCTTTATACAGTTTGTTAGAAATATTGAAAAATGATCCCAATGATAGAAGAACACTAGATGCCTTTGAATTGATCTATCCAGAAGGGGAGAGAAAATATTATAATAATATAGAGATGACAAAGGATAGAGATATTGAAGGGTATACTAAAGCACTTTTAAATCTTTTAAGAGTACAGGAAACATATTATGCTTTACCAGAGGCTAGTAAAAATCAGATAGCTATAATAAAGCCACCTTTTGAAGAACAAACTTCAATAAAGAGAGAAACGTCAGATAGTTTCTATAAGATTGGAAATAGTTTTCTAGCTACTAACTATGAAGATAAACTTAGAAAATTTGGATTTTATAGTGAGGCTAAAAAATATAATATAGATAATCGAAGAGATATTTTAAATAAGTACAATGAAAGTAGAAAAAATGCTGAGGGAAGATTTAATTTAGAGATTTCTAGAAGTAGAGTTAACGATCAGTTTTTTAGTAGATTTAGAACTGTTGTTCAAAATGATATTAAATCTTATCCATTGTTTTCTGTAAATAGAGAGAAGGCAAATCTTGATTTGAAAATAGATTTAGAAAATTTCAGATATATTCCACCTACTGTTCAAATGTTTAGTGGAATAGATAGCTATTTTGAAACTAGAACAAGAACTGTTATAAAAAGAGTTGTAGTTGAAGAGATAGTTAATGGACAGGTTGTAGAGAAGGTAAAGTATGTTCCTGTTGAAGAAGAATATGAAGTAGAGATTTTTTATAGATATGAGAGATATGTTAAAACAACTGTTGCTGAGTATGGTTTATCATATATTTTAAGTGAGAGAAAGGGAAATAGAGAGATAGCAAGTGATAGTAAAACAATTAGATATGTTGATGAAGTAGCTTGGACAAGATATTACCCTTTGAGAATTTTACCAAGAGATATGTATAGATTTCCTGTAAGTGAACCTGAGAGATTTGTAATGGGAAAAAATGAGATGATAAATAAAGTTTTAGATATTGGGACTTCAGAAATAAATAGTGAATTAGAAAGATTAGATTCAAATAGAATAATTGGTTGGTAAGATATTAAACTATAATTTCCAAAAGTAGAGGAGTGCAAACGACTACTACTTTTGAGACGCAGAAACAAAGTTTCTGTGATCCTTAAAGCTATATTAACAAAACTTATATTACCCCTAACATCAAGTTGACGTAATTTGGAAGTGAATATTAGAATCCCTCAGCGAAATGCAGTTAAGAAAATGCAACGTGTTTGAGCGAGCTTGCGAGTGAGTTTTGCATTTTCAACGGAATGAGCCATAGGGATTCTTTATTCACTGACATGGAGACAACTTGATGTTAAAAAAGAAATATAGATAACTAAAATTGACTATTAATCGCTAAATATAAAGGTACTTTGTCAAAACCTAGCGATGTGCTAGATAACTGAGCTTAGTTAGATATATTGTAGTTTTAATAATTAAAGTTAGAGAAAAACTGTACAATTATATTTATACAATATATTTATTATTAATAAAATAAATGTAAAACTGACTAAACATTTTAAATTTCTATTAGTAAAACTATTCAATAATTGTATGAAATGTGGTATTATCTTATTATAGAAATACAAATTTGTACCTTTTAAAATACTAAAGGAAGGGTGATATATAATGAAAGAATTAGATTTACAAAGAGTAACTGATGAAGTAGAAAGAATGTGTATCGAAGGAAACTACTTTATTGGAAAAGAAGTTTTAGACAAAATTAAAGAAGCTTATGCTAAAGAAGAATCAGAAGTAGGAAAAAATATTTTAGGACAAATCATTGAAAATGATGAGATTGCTGCTAATGAACAAGTTCCTATGTGTCAAGATACAGGAATAGTAGTAGTATTCTTAGAAGTTGGAACAGAAGTAAGAATACCTGGAGATATATATGCTGCTATTAATGAAGGAGTAAGAAGAGGATATGAAAAAGGATATTTAAGAAAATCAGTAGTTAAAGATCCTTTAGATAGAGTAAATACTAAAGACAATACTCCAGCAGTTATTCATACTACATTAGTTCCAGGTTCAGATAAAGTAAAAATCGTTGTAGCTCCAAAAGGTGGAGGTTCTGAAAACATGAGTGCTTTAAGAATGTTAAAACCATCTGACGGAATCGACGGAATCAAAAAATTAGTAGTAGAAACTATTAAAAATGCAGGTGGAAACCCTTGCCCACCAATTATAGTAGGAGTAGGAATCGGAGGAAACTTTGAAAAATCTGCAATTCTAGCTAAAAAAGCTGTACTTAGAGATATCAACGACAAGAGCAGCAGCCCTATCAATGCAAAATTAGAAGAAGAATTACTAGAACTTATCAATAAAACAGGAGTAGGACCTTTAGGACTTGGAGGAAGAACTACAGCTTTAGCAGTTAAAGTTGAAACTTATCCATGCCACATAGCAGCTCTACCTGTTGCTATTAATATTAACTGCCATGCAGCTAGACATAAAGAAGTAGAACTATAATTTGAGGATATTAAAGGTTATTGAAAATAAGTTTTAGGAGGGAATATAAATGGAATATCATATCACTACACCATTAAAAGAAGAAGATATAGCTAAATTAAAAGCTGGAGATACAGTAAAAATCACTGGAGTTATCTATACTGCTAGAGATGCTGCACATGCTAGATTAGTAAAATTACTAGATGAAGGAAAAGAACTTCCAATAGATGTAAAAGGACAAGTTATCTACTATGTAGGACCAACACCTGCTAAACCTGGAAGACCTATCGGAAGTGCAGGACCTACTACAAGTTACAGAATGGATGCTTATGCACCTAGACTTATCAAAGAGGGACTAAAAGGAATGATAGGTAAAGGAGCTAGATCTAAAGAGGTTAAAGATGCTATAAAATCTGAAAAAGCTGTATACTTTGCAGCAGTTGGAGGGGCAGCAGCTCTTATAGCTAAATCTATTAAAAAAGCTGAAATCATAACTTATGAAGATTTAGGAGCAGAGGCATTAAGAAGAATGGAAGTTGTAGACTTCCCTGCAATAGTTATCAATGATATCTATGGTGGAGATCTTTATCAAGAAGGTCAAGCTAAATGGAATGAACTAGATAAATAGTTTGATTTTTTAGGAATTAGAGTATTCAAAACGAACCTTTATGTTAAAATAACACTTTAGGTTCGTTTTTTTTTGTTTTACTACCTCTTTTTTTTTCCTTCAATTCAAGGTATAATATTAGTAACAATACATACTAATGGGAGGGGTTAAAATGCTAAGATTATTTATTATTATGTTACTAACAACTGTCACAGCTTTAGGGGGCGAACTTATCAAGATAGATAATCTTATATTTGAAGAAGTCCCAATAAAAAGAGAGTTTAAAGATTACAAGGTAGGAAGGGTATTAGATGGAGATAAACGATATATAGGGTTATATGGTATTATTGATAAAGATAACCAGTTAATAACTAAACCAAATAATATGCTAGTTTCTATTCAAAAAGATTATGTATATTTAGTCGATATAAATTATAGAGAGGGAATTTTATCAAAAGAGGGAAAATGGATTGGTAAAATGGGAGAATTTAAATATAAAAATAAAGAATCTCAAATGTATAGTGAACTTAATGATAAAAAAACAAATAAATATTTTATAATCTATAAAGTTGAAAATAGAAAATATAAATATGGATATCTTAACTTTAATGGTAGTGTTCAAGTGCCAATGATATATGAGGATGCTAGAAATTTTTCAGAAGGGTTTGCATTAGTTAAGAAAGATGGAAGATGGGGCTATATAAATGAGGATGGAAAGGCAATAACAGAGTTTAAATTTTTAGATGGTAGACCTTTTAAAAATGGTGAAGCTTATGTAAGAGAGAATTCTGAAAGATATTACATAGACACAAATGGAGAAAAAAAGGTTTTTAAGAGTTTTTGTGGTAATATTAAAGATGTAGTTGTAAATTTCTTATATGATACAAAGGGAAAAGTAGGAACAATTTGGAGTGATAATATTAAGGAAAAGAAAAAAATAGATCTATAAACATCTTGGGGGCAGTATAAAAAGGAGATGACGAAATGGATTTTTTAGCAACAATTACTGCACTAGAAAATGAGGATGGAAAAAAAATATTTGAGGTAATGGTGAATGACACAATCTCTCTTTGTGTTAGAGTTTTAGTTTTTGTTTTAATATTTTATATGGGAAAAAAACTGATCAATGTTATTTTAACCTATGTAGATATGATGTCTAAAGACAGATTTGATGTAGGAGCAAGGCAATTTAGCAAATCTTTTATAAAATTAGGAATGTATATAATTTTATTCTTAGTTGGATTGCTTGTTTTTGGATTTAAAGAACAATCTATCATAACTATGATAAGTGCTGTGGGACTAGGTATAGGAATATCTTTAAAGGGATTTCTTTCAAACATTGCAGGAGGAGTAGTTATTCTATTTACTAAACCATTTACTGTTGGAGAGTATATAGAGGTAAATGGAGCTTTTGGTGAGGTTTACAAAATTGATGTATTCTCTACTCATATTAATACCCTAGATAGTAAAAGGGTAATTATTCCAAATAATGTTATGTTGAGTAGTAATGTTATCAACCACGATGCTAATGAGTATCGTAGAATAAAGCTTGAAATTCCTGTTTCATATGAGTGTGATCAAAAGAGAGCCGTTGAAGTTCTTGAAAATATCAGTAAAACATATGATGGATTAGAACATGATAGAAAACCATTTATAAATATAATGGCTTATGGAGATTCTTCAGTAAATATCTACTTTATAGTTTGGACAAAGAGAGAGGGATATTATAGAACTAGAGGAAATTTAATAGCACATATTATAGAGGTATTTAATAAGGAAAATATTGAGATTCCATATAATAAATTGGATGTTAATATAAAAAATTGTAGAGGTGATTAAAATTTCAAATAAATTTATAAAATTAGGAAAAGACTATTTTTTTATGACACTAGGGTGTTTTATCTATGCTTTTGCAGTAAATTACTTTTATGTAAGTAATCATTTAGCAGAGGGAGGAGTTACAGGGATAGCTCTTATTATATATTATCTTTTTAAAACTCCAGTGGGAATAACTTATTTTGTTGTAAATATTCCACTTTTAATATTGGGATGGAAGATGTTAGGAAAAGATTTTATTATAAAAACTTTATATGGAACTATTATGATGTCAGTTGCTTTAGGACTTACTGAGGGAATGAATGGAGCTACTTCAGATACAATTTTAGCATCTCTTTATGGAGGATTTATAGGAGGTATAGGTCTAGGACTTATATTTTTATGTGGAGGTTCTACAGGGGGAACTGATATAGTAGCTAGAATTATGTCAAAATATAGAGGTATTCCTGTGGGAAAAGCTATGTTAATACTAGATGTAATTGTACTTTCAGTAGTAGCTTTTCTATTTGGAAAAGAAGTATTTATGTATACTCTTATAGCAGCAGTAGTTTTAACTAAAACTATTGATTTTGTTCAAGAGGGTATGGATAAGGCAAAAGCTGTTACAATAATCTCTAAGAAATCAGATCTTTTAAAAGAGGAGTTAATGAAGGAGACAGAGAGAGGAGTAACTATTTTAAATGGAATGGGAGCTTATACAGATAACAATTTAGATATTATCTATTGTGTTGTAAGTAAATATCAAATAATAAAGGTAAAAAGAATAGTAAAAGAGATAGATCCACATGCTTTTTTAACGATAACAGATGTTTCTGAGGTTTTAGGAGAAGGGTTTAAAAATATAAAAGATGAGTAATTTAGTTAAAAAATGGAGTTAAACTTCTTTAAAAAGGAGGAAATATTTATGTTAAAAGAATTAAAAGAGAAGATAAAAGATTTGGCTGATAAAGATCCTAGTGGAGCAATAGAGGAAATTTTAAAAATAGATGAAAAAGAGAGAGATTATGAGATAATTTCAGAATGGGGAAGAGCTGAGAATAATATTGGAAATTATAGTAAAGCTTTAGAACTATTTATGTCTATTAAAGAAGAGGGAGAAAAGGATAAAAAGTGGAATTATAGAGTTGGTTATGCTTATAGTGGACTAGAAAATTATGAGGAAGCAAATAAGTTTTTAATGAAAGCTTTAGAGATAGATCCCAACTATCCTTGGCCATATTTTGAATTAGGTTGGAATTTGAAAAAACTAGGTAAAGAAGATGAAGCGTTAAGCTATTTAGAAAAGATGCTAGAGTTTGAGCCTAATGATGTAAATACCCTTTTAACAGTAGGAGATATCTATTTTGAAAGATCGCAGTTTGATAAAAGTTTGGAATATTATTTAAAAGTTGAAGAGCTAGGAGAAAAGGACTTTGTATTAAATTTAAATATTGGTTTCTGTATGAATGAAGTTGGAAGAAGTGAAGAGGCTTTGAAATATTATCTAAAAGCATTGGAAGAGGCATCTGATAATTCGCTTCTTATTTCACAAATAGGTGTAACATATGGAGTACTTGGAAATTTAGAAGAGGGGATAAAGTTTTTAAAAAGAGCTCATGAAATGGGAAGAGATGATATTTGGTTAAATTCTGAACTAGCTTGGCAACTTTCAAAAAGTGGAAATTATGAGGAAGCTATTGAGCATTTGAAAAAAGCTGAAGAACTAGGAAGAAAAGACTCATGGCTTTACAATCAAATAGCTTGGAATCTTGGAGTTTTGAATAGATATGATGAAGAGTTAGAGTATCTTGAAAAATCAAAAGAGGTTGAGAATAACGATAATATTTGGCTTGAATCTGAATTTGGTTGGACTTTAAGAAATAAAGGAGATGCTAAAGAGGCTATTGAACATCTTGAAAAAGCTATAAGGTTAGGAAGAGATGATGCTTGGTTACATATGGAGTTAGGACTTGCTTATGGAGATATTGATGAGCATGAAAAATCCATAGAAGAGTTGAGGAAAGCTGAAGAGAAAGGTGAAAAGAGTATAAGACTTTATTCAGGTATAGCTTGGAATTTAGGTCAACTTTCTAAACATGAAGAGGCTATTGAAATATTAAAAAAAGTAGAGGAAATGGGAAGAGAAGATATTTGGCTATGCTCTGAACTAGGTTGGAATCTTGATGCAGTTGGAAAAACAGAAGAGGGAGAAAAATATCTTCAAAAAGCTGTTGAATTAGGAAGAAAAGATGACTGGATATATTCAGAAATTGGATATAGTAGATTGAGAAATAATAAGGCTGAAGAGGGAATTGAGTATTTTTTAAAAGCTAAAGAACTAGGAAGAGATGATGCTTGGTTAAACTCTGAATTAGCATGGGCTTATGATGAATTAGGAAATTATAAAGAGGGAATAAAATATCTTCAAAGAGCTGAAGAATTAGGCAGAGATGATACTTGGTTAAACTCTGAATACGGAATAGCCTTAGGAAGAACAGGAAAGAATGCACTAGCTTTAGAAAAACTTTTTAAAGCAGTTGAACAAGGAAGAAAGGATGATTGGATATATTCAGAAATAGCTTATAATTATGGTAGATTGAATATGCCAAAAGAAGCCTTAGAATATCTTGAAAAATCTGAAAAACTAGGCAGAGATGACATTTGGTTATATTCTGAAAAAGGTTGGAACTTAAATAGTTTAGGTGATTATAGAGAAGCTCTTCTATATTTTAAGAAAGTTATTGAGATGGGTAGAGAAGATGACTGGATATATTCACAATATGCATGGACTTTAGAGAAGTTAAATAAAGATGAAGAGGCTATAGAAAATTATAAAAAAGCTTTAACTTATAATAAGTATGATTCTTGGATACTTTATCATTTAGGAATATGTTTAAGAAAAACAGGAAGCTTTATTGAGGCTATTAAATATATGAAAAAAGCTGAAGAAAAAGGTGAACTAAATGGCTGGGTAGATTTAGAGTTAGCATGGAACTTTGCTGAAATTGGAGAAAAAGAAGCTGCTAGAACTTATTTGACAAATGTTGAAAAATATCTTGATATTAATGATAAGGGAGTGAGCAGAGATTATAAAATAGTAAAAGCTCAAATAGATTCTCTTCCAACGTTGTTAGCTTAAAATAGTAGAGTTGTTGTAAATCAATAATTTTTATTTATTGATTTCTTCAACTCTTTTCTTTTTATATTTTGAAAAAATAAATTATAATTTCCAAAAGTAGAGTAGTGTAAACAACTACTACTTTTGAGATACAGAAATAAAGTTTCTGTGATCCTAAATATTTATAAAGCTTGTATTTATTATTCTGATAACTTAACTTGATTAATAATCGCTAAATGCAGAGGTACTTTGTCAAAATCTAACAATACACAAGAAAAAATGAGTTTAGCTAGATATATTATAGTTTATATTCAACATAAAAAATAAAATAAAAAAAGTTATTGACAGAAAATATTATTTGTGGTAATATAAATCTTGTCTGTGAGAGAAAAGGACAAAATAAAAAAAGAAAATAAGGACATTAGCAACAGAATAGAGAAAGATGATAAAATCAACAAACAATAAATTGGTGTAAATATCAGTTATGCAACTGAGTAAAATAGATTGAACGAAGAGTTTGATCCTGGCTCAGGATGAACGCTGA
>JADYUE010000003.1 GCA_021531615.1 Fusobacterium varium
TTGAAAATGCAAAACTCACTCGCAAGCTCGCTCAAACACGTTGCATTTTCTTAACTGCATTTCGCTGGAGGGATTCTAATATTCACTTCCAAATTACGTCAACTTGATGTTAGGGATAATATATTTTTATTTTAATTATTAGAACGATAAATTATAGTTTAATTAAAATTTCCCTTTGATTTTTACAAAATTGGTATATAATATCTAAAGTAGAAAAAAGATTTTGAGAGAAAAATGTTGTACAGGAGGAAAATATTATGACATTAAAAGAGTTACCAATAGGAAAGACAGCAACAGTTCTTTCTGTTGGAGGAGAGGGAGCTTTAAGACAACATTTCTTAGATATGGGAATTATTCCAAATGCTAATGTTACAATGATGAAACATGCTCCTATGGGAGATCCTGTTGAGTTAAGAATAAATAGTTATGAACTTACACTACGTTTAGCTGATGCTGAAAAAATTGAGATTACAGATGTAAGAGATGAAGTTAGAAAAGAGAGAGAGTTTTTAGAGAAAAAACGTATATCTCACCCAGGACTTGGTGAGGGAGGAAAATATCATAAAAAAGAGGGAGAAAATCCTTTACCTGATGATGTAAAACTTACCTTTGCTTTAGTTGGAAATCAAAACTGTGGAAAAACAACTTTATTCAATCAACTTACAGGTTCAAATCAACATGTAGGAAACTTTCCAGGGGTAACAGTTGATAGAAAAGATGGAGTTATAAAGGGGTATCCAAATACATTAGTTACAGATTTACCAGGAATCTATTCACTATCACCATATTCAAGTGAAGAGATTGTTACAAGAGAGTTTGTATTAAATGAGTGTCCTAAAGGAATAATAAACATAGTTGATGCAACAAATATAGAGAGAAATCTTTATTTGACAATGCAGTTAATGGAATTAGATATTCCAATGGTATTGGCTCTTAATATGATGGATGAAGTTAGAGATAATGGAGGACATATTTTAATAAATGAGATGGAAGAGCTATTGGGAATACCAGTAGTACCTATTTCAGCAGCTAAAAACGAGGGAATAAGTGAACTTATAGATCATGCTATCCATGTGGCAAAATATCAAGAGTATCCAAAAAGACATGATTTTTGTGATATAAATGATAATAAAGGAAGTGTACATAGATGTTTACATGGAATTATGCATATGATAGAGGATCATGCAGAGCAGGAAAAAATCCCTTTACGTTTTGCAGCAAGTAAAATTACTGAGGGAGATAATCTAGTTTTAGAGAGATTAAAATTAGATCAAAATGAGAAAAATACAATAGCTCACATAGTTAGTCAATTGGAAGCAGAGAGAGGACTTGATAGAGCAGCAGCTATTGCAGATATGAGATTTAGCTTTATAGAGAAAGTTTGTCAAGAAACAGTAAAAAAACCAAAAGAGAGCAAGGAGCATATTAGAAGTATAAAGATAGATAAAATTTTAACAGGAAAATATACAGCAATTCCAGCATTTATTGGGATAATGGCAGTTGTATTTTGGCTGACTTTTAATGTGATTGGAGCTTGGCTATCAGATATTTTAAATCTAGGTATTGAATGGATGACGTTAGGTGTTGAAAATCTTTTAGTTAGAGGAAATGTAAATGAAGTTTTATGTTCTTTAATTATAGATGGAATCTTTAATGGGGTAGGAAGTGTAGTTGGTTTCTTACCGATTATAGTAACTCTTTTCTTCTTCCTATCTATGCTTGAAGATAGTGGATATATGGCAAGAGTAGCCTTTGTGATGGATAAACTTTTAAGAAAGATAGGACTTTCAGGAAGAAGTATTGTTCCTATGCTTGTAGGTTTTGGTTGTACAGTTCCTGGGGTAATGGCAAGTCGTACTCTACCATCAGAAAGAGATAGAAAGATGACAATATTATTGACTCCTTTTATGAGTTGTTCAGCTAAACTTCCAATATATGGATTTTTCACAGCACTGTTTTTTCCAAAATCAGGAGCTTTAGTAATGGTAGTACTATATTTTATAGGTATATTTGTAGGAATATTAATGGCTCTTTTAATGAAAAAATCTCTGTTTAAAGGGGAAGCAGTACCATTTGTAATGGAGTTACCTAATTATCGTATGCCTGGAACAAAAAATGTTGCTCATCTATTATGGGAGAAAGCAAAGGATTTCTTACAAAGAGCCTTTACAGTTATTTTTGTGGCAACTATTGTAATATGGGTACTACAAACATTCAATATTCATTTTAATGTTGTAGAAAGTTCTCATAATAGTATCTTAGCAAAAGTTGCTGGTTGGATAGCACCTATTTTTAAACCTTTAGGTTTTGGAGATTGGAGAATTTCAACTGCTCTAATAAGTGGAGTTATGGCAAAGGAAAGTGTAGTTTCAACATTGTCAGTTTTATTTGGAGATACAAAAACTCTATTGGATATGTTAAGTACAACAGGAGCAGCAAGTTTATTGGTATTCTGCTTATTATATACTCCTTGTATAGCAGCAGTGGCATCAGTAAAGAAAGAGCTTGGGGGAAAATGGGCAACAATAGTGGCTTTAGGACAATTTTTAATAGCTTGGATAGTGGCATTTATTATAAGAATTATTGGAATGATTCTTTAGGAGAGTTATATGAATCTATTTAGTATAATTTTATTAGGTATAATTTTTATATATCTGATTTTTTCTCTTGTGTATATATATATAAAAATAAAAAAAAGGGTAAGGGGTGCAATGGAAATTGTAGCTCATGCTCTAAAAGTTGTAAGTAGAAATTTTGATATATTTTCTAGCTGAAATATTGCATTAAAAGCGTTTAAGGTAGAAAATACTAAAATAAGGAGGAAATAAATGAGTATTTATGCTTTAAGAGTAGATATTGCAAAAGAGGTTTATAATTCATTAAAAGATGAAGGAGTAGCTCGTTTTACTTGGTCTTATTCAAAAGAAGGAAATTTGAAAGAGATAGAAAGTAAAATAAAGAAATTTGGTTGGGAAAATTTAACTGAAATTGAAAAAGATTGTTGGAAAGCTAATTTTATGTTAAGTATCAAAGAAAAAGATTATATTGTATATATTAATGTTCCAGAATATGGAGAGTGTACAGTAGCCAAGGTTACAGGAGAATATTTTTGGAATTGGGAAAAATACAAATCAGATGGAAGTCATTGTTTACTAATTGATAAGGAGAGTATAAGAACATTTAATAGAAATGATAAAAATATTCCATCAGATTTAACTAGAAGATTTGGATTGCAAGGAAAATATTGGAGGATATATTTAGAAGATAAATTTTATAATCTTTTACAAGATATAGATGACAAAAAAATTACAGGTGAACTTGCTTCTAGTGAAAGTAGATTACTTAATTGTATAAATGAAAAAATAAATCCATATTTAGAAAGCATTTGTGAAGAACTTCAACATTATCATGTGGGAAAATATTTGGAAGAATTAATAGTGAAAGTTTTAGGAGAAATTCCAGAAATAAAAAATATTAGCAGAAAATCAGGAATATCAGATAAAGGTGGAGACATTTTATTTGATTATGAGAATACTGATGTTTTTGGAAATTATTCACAAAAGAAATGTGCTATTCAAGTAAAATCTTATGAAGGAATTATCAATTATGATCAAGCAATAAAGGACATGAAAAATATTTTTGAGTATGATGATAGTTTAGACCTTGGAATAATAATGACAACTGCAACAAGTATAGGTGAAGAATTTAATGAAAAGTTAGAGGAATTAAATAAAGAATTACTTGAAAAAAAGAAAGAAAAATCAGTAACTATTTTATATGGAAAAGATTTTGCTAGATGGGTTTTAAAATATGGAGAAAAATTTTTTAATAGATAAACTATAGGCAAAAAGGGACTTTAAAGTCCCTTTTTTTAGAAATTAAATTTATATCCCACAGAAAGAGTAACTCTTGAGTAATCAAAGTCCTCTTTTGCTTTCTCCCCTTGAGAAGAAATTGCTTCAAATTTAGCCTTGTTGATTTTGTACATTAAATCAGCAACAAAGTTATTGTATTCAACTCCAGCTCCCACTCCAAAATATAATCCATTTTTTATATCAGAAGAGAATTTTCTAGTTTCTTCTAGATCATATTCAGTTACTTTAAAACTTCCACTACTGTGATTAAATGAGTATCCTAAATCAGCTTTTAAGTAAGGTTTAATATTTGAATTTGTAGGTATATTGTATTTAGTAACTAAATAAATAGGTACAGATGAAAATTTAGGCATATCTAATTTAACATCATATTCTCTATCAACTAATGATTTTGTAGAACCGTGATCTTGATAAGAGATACCAGCACCAAATTCTAAGTTAGGATAGATCTCTCTAGTAGCTTCAATAGTAAGTTCATATCCCATTCTATCAGCTTTTTTTCTATTGATAGTTTCACTATCTCTTGGAGTTATTACATCAAATTTTTGCCAGATATCAGCTCCAGTTTTCAGATATAGATTTGTATCTTGAGATGCTAAAGCTACACAAGATAAAGTTGTCATTCCTAGTAATATTTTTTTAATCATTATATTCCTCCTGTATTTAAATAAAATAATTTTTGTAATAAAAAAGCTGCAAGTTAAAAATTTTCTTGCAGCTGGCTGTCATTTTAAAGACCCTATAGTTTTGCGTCATAATGTTTCCATTATTTTGCCTATTCAATTGGTAAATTAGAACCAAAGTCCAGAAGATACTCCTACACTTGTACTTGTAGATTTGCTCGTTGTTTTAGAGTGAATCTTAGTATTTGTAACACTTGTATTTCCAGAACTACTTGACATTTTTCCAAAGATATCACTATCTATACTAGAATTTCCAAGAGATGCAGTTGTTGAAAAAATATCAGTATCAGTTTTTGATTTTGTATGTGTTTTTGTTTTTGAAGAGTGAATTTTAGAATTTATGTAATCAGCATTATTATATAAAATAGTTGCTATTACACTTTCATAAATTATATTTTCTCTGCTTCTAGCTGTTGTTGGCGTAGTTGCTTTATTAGTAGAATTAGTTGTATTTGCATTTGTACATCCCATAACAAATATAGTTATAAAGAATAAAAATAATTTTTTCATATTGTCTCCTTTTTAAGAATTAAAGATATTAAATAATATTTTATTAGTTTCATAAGAGTTTTCAAGATTAGAGATATGTCCAGCTTTAGATATCTTAATTAATTTTGAATTAGCTACGTATTTAGACATAAGCTCAGCTTCATGAAAAGGTCTAGGAATATCAAACTCTCCAGTAATAAAATATGTTGGGATTTGAATATTTTTTAAAAGCTCTAATGAATTTTCTCTTCCAAAAATAACTCTTCCAAATGGTACAATATATTTCAAGTTATCTTTAGAGAATCCTTTTAATTTTTTTAAAAAATTTAAATAAAGTTGAGAATTTTTATCTATTTGTGGAGAGAAAAAAATAGGGGCTATTTTATTTGCTAACTCTTCAGGTATTTTTTCCTCTTTTTCAATAGTATCTAACATTGAAAAATAAAGTTGTTTCATCTCTATTGGTTCATCTCCAGAAAAAGAATCCATAATAACTAATTTAGAGATTTTATCCTTATCTATATTGTAAATATATGGAGCTAACATTCCACCAACAGAAAGTCCTACATAGATATAGTTATCAATATTTAAACCATCTATAAAATTTTTAATCTCTTTTGCTAATTCACTTAGAGATGAAATATTATTAAATAAAGAGTTGCCATGTCCAGGAAGATCAATAGCAATACATCTAAAATTATCTTTAAAAAACTCAAGTTGAGGTTGCCACATCTCTTTATCCCAAAGATAAGAGTGAACAAAAATTATAGTTTTTCCTTTTCCAATATCACTATATGAAAATTTCATAATTTCCTCCTAAAGTTTAAAATAAAAAAAGTTGCAACGAAGAAAGAAGTATAACTTCTTTTAGTTGCAACTGGCTGTCATTTTAAAGACCCTATAGCTTTGTGCCATAATGTTTCCATTATTTTACCTAATTTAATTTTTTATAGCTAATAATACTATATACTTATCTAAAAAGTCAAGAAAAAAATTTTTAACTATGATTTTTAAATAGAGAAAATCTATTCCTTCCCTCATTCTTTGATTGATATAAAGCTGAATCTGCATCATTAATTAATTTAGAAAGATCATTAGAATTTTTTACAGTATTTTTAGTTCCACCAACACTTAAAGTAATATGATCAGAGACTAAAGAAAATTTATGAGGAATATTTTTTTCTTCTAACCTTTTAAAAATTTTCATATAGATATTTTCAAGATCAAGAGAGTTTCTGTTTTTTAATATTATTAAAAACTCCTCTCCACCATATCTAATTACACAATCTCCCCTTTCAATAGATGAATTTAAAATCTCAGCAACACTTTTAATAACATAATCTCCTTGAATATGTCCATAATTGTCATTGTATTTTTTAAAATAATCAATGTCCAACATTAAAACTCCAATTTCAATAGATTTAGAATTTTTTTTATCTAAATTTTCTAAAATCTTTTTTAAATATTTACGATTATAAACATTAGTAAGTTGATCTATGAAGTTATTCTTCTTTAATCTAGATATTCTTGTAATTTGGAAAAATATAAATGCTGTTATAATTAAAATAGAATAGATCAAAAGCCTAATTTTTAAATTAGATATTTTCTCTTGCTCCTTTAATTGATCAGCAATAAAAGATTTTTCAATAAACTTTAGATAATCTTTTTTTACTTGAAAATCAAACTCTCTATTTACATGAATTAGTTTTTCATGTGCTATTGAGTATTTATCGAACTCTTTAGTTTTTTCATATAACTCCATTTGCAAAGAATAAATTTCACTTTCAAAACCTAATTGATTTGTATTATTTTCAATTAAAATATTTTCTAAAAGTTTTTCAGCTTGTAAATAATTTTTTTCTGCAATATATAGTTCACAATAGGACAATTCTATAAAAATATCATTATTTAATATCCCATTATTTTTATTTTGATATAGAAGTTCTTCACATTGTTCTAAATATTGTTTTGCCTTTTTTAAATGATCTTGATAAATTTCAATTCGAGCAAGATTATTATAAACAAAAATTTTAACTCCATCTACAATTTTATCAGGGAGAAAAGGTATAATTTCTAAAGTTTTCTTAGAATATTCCCTTGCAGTGGAGTATTTTTTTAATTGAATATAACTAGCAGTTCTATTGGTATAAGCACCATATTTAGAAGAGGCATTTTCATATTGATCTTTCATAGGAATATTAATAGCAAGATTATATTTTTCAATAGCAGTTTCATAATCATGAAGTATAAAATGCATATTTCCAATATATTCATAAGCCTTTATTCTAATACTATTTTTTAAATTTATATCTTTTATACTTTCAGCTTCAGAAATAATTTCATAAAAAAGATAGATACTTTCAGCATAATTTTTATTCATCATCTTAAATATAGCAACATAACCTTTTAATTTTAACTTATTTGCTGGAGTTGTATTATCTGAATCCTTTATATATTTTTCAAGTAGATATATAGCTGTTTTTCTATCTTTTTTATTTGATAGGATAGTAGAGAAATTTTCCCAAATAAAGTTGATATCATTGGCTAAAATAGGATATTTATCAATACTATCTATAATATATCTGACTCTTTGAAGATCACCACTTCCACTTAATTTATAAATACAGTTATTAATAAAAAAGTTAAGATATAGCTTTAAAATAGAGTCTTTGCTATTTTTTAATTCAGCATGTCGTAACAGCTCTTTAGCTTGTAAAAAATCATTATTATAGTAACTTTTTAGTCCTCTAAAAAAATAATCTTCAGCTGAATTTTCTTGAAAATTTTTATCAATAGAAAAATCCTCTAAATTTTTAGTGATAGAGTAATTTAAAATTTTATTGTAAATAATAGAGGATTCTAACTCCTTATTATTTGACTTTTTATAGAAAATAAGAAGAATTATAAAAGTTAAAATTATTGTAAAATAAATTAAATATCTTTTTTTCATCTATTCTCCTTAAAGATACTATTTTTTCTCCAATATCTCTTTTTGATATTTTTTAGAGATACCCATCATCATTTGAATAAATTCAACATAATACTCTTTGTATTTTTCTTCTTGTATAAGAGAAGAATTTTTTTTAATAACCTCTTGCTCTCTTTTTTCATCAAAGATAGGAAGATTATTTTCTATTTTATAGCTAATGACATCTTCCACAGCTTTCATTCTCTCTTCAAAAAGAGAGGCAATCTCTCTGTCTATTTCATTGATTTTAACTCTAGCTTTTTCAATTTTATTCATAATAAAAACCCCTTATATTGTTAATTTATAATATATTATACCATTTTTTTTATAGTACATCTAGAAAAGAAAAAGAGATAAAAATACAACTTCTTGTAGAAAAACTTAATCTCTGATAAAATTAAAATATTAGTGAAATAGTAGAGGTGAAAAATGAAAATTTCAGTAGATTTAAAAGAGAATAGTTATGATATTTTAATAGAAAATGGAATTTTAAATAGAGTTGGAGAATATATTGATCTCAATAGAAAAGTTATGATAATAACTGATAATGGAGTTCCTAAGGAGTATGGAGATATATTGTTAAGCCAATGTTCAATGGGAGAAATAATAGTTGTTGAGCAGGGAGAGCAATCTAAAAGTTTTTCAACATATGAAAGGATATGTAAAAAACTTTTAGAAAGTAGTTTTCATAGAAAAGATCTGATAATTGCTTTAGGTGGTGGAGTTATAGGAGATTTAGCGGGGTTTTGTGCATCTACCTATATGAGAGGAATAGATTTTATCAATATTCCAACTACTACTCTTTCTCAAATAGATAGTTCAATAGGAGGAAAAACAGCTATTAATTTAGGAGATACAAAAAATATAATTGGTGCTTTTTATCAACCTAAAAAAGTCTTTATTGATTTTAAAACTTTAGAAACTTTATCAGAGAGAGATTTTAATAATGGTATGGTAGAGGCTTTAAAAGCAGGATTAATTTATGATAAGGAGATATTTGAACTTTTTGAAAGTGAGGATATAAAGAAAAAATATAGAGATATAATTATAAAATCTATTTTGGTAAAAAAAGATATTGTGGAAAAAGATGTAAAAGAGCAAAGTTTAAGAAAAATACTAAATTTTGGACATACAATAGGGCATGGAATAGAGGGATACTTTAATTTTAATGAGCTTTTACATGGAGAAGCAGTAGCTTTGGGAATGTTGCCTATGATTGAAGATGACAGCTTAAGAGAGAGAACAAAAAAAATTATTGAAAAATTAAATATAAGAATAGATATTAAATATGATAGGGAAAAAGTTTTTAAGTTGATGGTTAAAGATAAAAAAGCTGATACCTCTAAGATAACCCTTGTAAAAGTAAAGGAGTTAGGAAGTGCATATTTAAGTGATGAAACTTTTGAACAATGTAGAAAATATTTAGATTAGGAGAGATTATGCAAAGTGTAATTGGAAATAGTATAAAATTAAGTCTTTTTGGAGAATCTCATGGAAATATGATAGGAGTTGTAATTGATGGATTAGCTCCTGGAATAAAAATAGACACTAAATTTATTCAAGAGCAACTTGATAAGAGAAAACCTAAGGGAAAAATTTCAACTCAAAGGCATGAGGAAGATGATTTTAAAATAGTTAGTGGATATTTTAATGGATATACAACAGGGACACCACTGTGTATTATGATAGAAAATAAGGTTCAAAAAAGCAAAGATTATGAAAAAACTAGAGATTTAATGAGACCATCACATGCTGATTATACAGCTGAAAAAAAATATCTAGGATATCAAGATTTTAGAGGTGGGGGACATTTTTCAGGAAGAATTACAGCTCCATTGGTAGCAGTAGGGGCAATATGTATTCAAATATTGAGGGAAAAAGGGATAGTTTTAGGAACACATATATTAAAATGTAAAGATGAAAGAGATAGAAATTTTTCATTAGATGGAGAGAAATTAAAAAAAGAGATAGAAATTGTAAATAACAGATACTTTCCAGTTTTTGATGATGAAAAAGAGGAAAATATGAAAAGAGTAATAGAAGAGGCAGGAAAAAATCTAAATTCAGTAGGGGGAATTTTAGAAACAGCAGTGATAGGAGTTCCTAGTGGAGTTGGAGAACCTTATTTTAATTCTATTGAAAGTATTTTATCACATCTGCTATTTTCTATTCCAGCAGTAAAAGGGGTAGAGTTTGGAGCAGGATTTTCAATAACTGATATGTTTGGTAGTGAGGCAAATGATAGCTTTTACTATAATGAAAATAGAGAGGTAAAAACTAAGAGCAATAATAATGGTGGAATTAATGGTGGAATTTCTAATGGAATGCCTATAATAATAAAAACAGCAATAAAACCTACACCATCAATTTACAAAGAACAAGAGAGCATAGATATTTCTAAACATGAGAATATAAAATTTAATATTGAGGGGAGACATGATCCAGCTATTATTCATAGGGCAAGAGTTGTAGTTGATTCAGTTGTAGCTTTTGGGATTTTAGATCTTTTATGTATGAGATATGGTTATATGTTTATGAGAAAGGAAGAGATAGATGAAAATTAAGATTTATCCATCAAAATGTAGTGGAGAGATAAAAATTCCATCATCTAAAAGTATGGGGCATAGAGCAATAATATGTGCATCTTTGGCTAATGGAAAAAGTATAATAAGCAATTTAGATTATTCAGATGATATTTTAGCCACTATTGATGGAATGAGAAAACTAGGAGCTAATATCCAATGTGAAAAAGATAGATTGATAATAGAGGGAATAGAAAATTTTGATAGTTTAAAAGATAAGATAATTGATTGTAATGAGTCAGGATCTACACTTAGATTTTTTATACCAATATTTTCTTTAACAGGAGAGAAAATTAGTTTTATTGGAAGAAATAGATTGTTAAAAAGACCACAAAAAATATATGAAGAGATTTTTAAAGAGCAAAATCTATATTATTTTCAAGATGAAAACAAGATTGAGCTAAAAGGGAAATTAAAAGCAAAAGAGTATTTTATTGAAGGAAATATAAGTTCTCAATTTATAAGTGGACTTCTATTTACTTTGCCACTTTTAGAAGAAAACTCGATTATCAATATAAATCCACCTTTTGAATCTGCTTCATATATAGATTTGACAATGGAAGTTTTAAAAGAGTTTGGAATTAATATAAATAAAGTTACTCCATTAAAATTTGAAATTCAAGGTGGACAAAAATATATAGCAAAGGATTATAAAGTTGAGGGAGATTTTTCACAACTAGCATTTTTTGCTGTATTAGGTGCTTTGAACAATGATCTAAAATGTATAGGAGTTAAGCATAATTCCAAACAGGGAGATAAGGCGATTATAGATATTTTAAAGAAAAGTGGAGTTAAGATAGAAGAGATAGAAGAGGGATATTTGATTCACAAAGGTAAAATAAAAGACTGTGAAATTGATTTAGGAGATTGCCCAGATCTTGGACCTATTTTAAATGTACTAGCAATGTATGGAGAGGGAGAGTTTAAGATATTTAATGCTGGTAGACTTCGTCTTAAAGAGAGTGATAGAATCTCTGCAATGGAAGAGGAGTTAAAAAAATTAGGGGTAGAGATAAAAACAACTGAAGATGAGATTAAAATTTTAGGAAAGAGAAATTATTTAGGAGATATAGAGTTTTTTGGACATAAAGATCATAGAATAGTAATGAGTTTGGCCATAGCAGGAACAATGTTAGAAAAGCCTATAATTATTGATGGAGCAGAGGCAGTGGAAAAATCTTATCCTAAATTTTTTCAAGATTTAGAAAGTTTAAATATAAAAGTTGAATATTTATAAAATAAAAGGATATTGTAATTAAATTTACAATACCCTTTTTAAATTTGTTATTTTTTAAAACATAAAGCCAATGCTCCTAATAAAGCTGAATCATCTTTTAATTTAGGAAGAACAATATAATCATCTATATTCTTTAAAATCTTATCATTTTGTACATAATTATTTAGAAGTTTAACAACTCTTTCCTTAATTAAAGTTAAAAGATTTCCTCTCTTTATAATATCTCCACCAATAATAATTTTTTCTGGAGATAAAACAAGAATATAATTTACAAGAGCATGAGCTATATAGAAAGCTTCCATATCCCAAGCTGGATGATTTTCAGGAATATCTTTAAATTCAACTCCCCATCTTCTTTCAAGAGCCATTTCAGATGCCATTCCTTCAAGACAGTTACCACCATGGAAAGGGCAGTTTCCTACAAATTTGTCTCTAGGATGTCTATTTACAAAAATGTGTCCCATCTCAGGGTGTAACATACCATGAACTAATTTTCCTTCAACAATAGCTCCCCCACCTACACCTTTTCCAATAGTTAAATAAATAGTGTTAGAGATATTTTTTCCTGCTCCCCAGATATGTTCCCCATATACAGCAGTATTTACAATAGTATCAAAATAAACAGGTATATTAAGAGCTTTTTCAATCTCTCCAACAATATTAAAATTTCTCCAAAAAGTTTTTGGAGTAGAAGTTATATATCCATATGTTTCAGAGTCTTTGTTTAAATCAATAGGTCCAAAGCAACCTATTCCAATAGCTTCAATCTTCTTATTTTTAAAGAAAGAGATAACTTTTTCCATAGTAATTTCAGGAGTTTCAGTTTCAAAAGAAACTCTTTCCATAATCTCTCCTTTTTCTGTTCCTATACAGCAAACAAATTTTGCTCCACTAGCTTCAATAGCACCAAAGAACATAAAACCATCCCCTTTAAACATCTTTTTTTTATTTTACCATTTATTTTTACTTTTATCAAAACTAATATAATAAAAATATAAGATGTAATAGAAAATTTAGCAATTTCTTAGAAATTATAGTATAATAAAAAAGTAAATAGGAATGTTAGAATATTAATGAAATAGATTTTTAGGAGGAGAAATGGTATTAGCAGGAAATAAGAAAGCATTTTTCGATTATTTCATAGAGGATAAATTTGAAGCTGGAATAGAATTAGTAGGAAGTGAGGTTAAATCTGCAAAGGCAGGGAAATTAAGTATAAAAGAGTCATTTATTAGAATAATAAATGGAGAAGTTTTTATTATGGGAATGTCAATTGTACCTTGGGATTTTGGAAGTGTATACAATCCTGAAGAAAGAAGAGTTAGAAAACTTCTTTTACATAAAAAAGAGATAAAAAAACTACATGAGAAAGTAACTCAAAAGGGGTATACAATAGTTCCTTTAAATGTTCATCTATCTAAAGGATATGTAAAACTTGAAATAGCTCTTGCTAGAGGAAAGAAAACTTATGATAAGAGAGAAAGTATAGCTAAAAAAGATGTAGAGAGAGATCTGCAAAGAATGGCAAAAATAAGATAGTATTGAAAAATAGCTAGGTATATGATATAATATTATGACAATTAAATAATGGGAGTGCAAAGGTTTCGACGGGGTTCTCAGGTTATAGGTAGCAGGTCAGGGTGACCGCTGTGAGAGGTCAAGCACATCGTTTAGATGGAAACAGAAATTACGCTTTAGCTGCTTAATAAGTCAGCTCACCTCTGAACATTCTCTTCTGTAGGCGTGTTCAACCGAGGTGTCACTAAAATACAGATTACCCTAAGTGATTTCTCTAAGCTTTAGGGGACATTTTAGAGGATAGCTTTAATCAGCCCTGTCTGTGGGATTGGTTACTGCGAAGTTCAATAGCAGACTAAGCTTGTAGAAGCCTATGGCGCTGGCAATTTCGGACACGGGTTCGATTCCCGTCACTTCCACCAAAGTAAAAATAAACTGTTTTAAAGATAAGTCATCTTTTGATATAGATCAATAAGATGGCTTTTTTGTATATTAAAAAAGCAGATAAAATATGTTAAAATTATAGAAAAAGAATTAACAATTTATTACAATGTTAAATAAAGAGGGGAAGTTATGGAGAAAAAAGAGTTCTATGGAAATGGGAAATATGAAAAATTTAGTGAAGTAAATGGTATAAAAGAGGGAAAAGCTATTTATTACTGGAGAGAAGGAAGTATATTTAAAGAAAATAGTGAAGATTATGGAAAGATCAGAGAGGAGTTTAACTATCAAAATGGAGTAAAGCAAGGAAAAGCAACTATTTATTTTGATGTAGATAAAACTCAGAAAATTAAAGAGGAATTTAATTATATAGATAATATAAAACAGGGAGTAGCTTACCTTATTTATTCAAATAAAGTTGAAAAAAGATATTATACAGCTGGAAAACTTAGTGGAAAAGCTTTTGTATATAATATTGATGGAAGTGTAGAGATAAAAGATTATGAGAGTAACAAAGTAAATTTTAGAAGTTTAAAAGAGCTATTAGGAATTGAGTTAAATGAAGATGAGAAAATTGATGAAAAAGAGTATGAAATTTTAAAATCTGAAGCTGAAAGATATTTTAAAGAGGTAGCAGACTTATATAAAACTTCAGGAAAAAGAGAATACTCTATTTCAAAATCATTTATTAAAAACTATTGTTCAAAGGCAAAAGAATAACAGAAATTAAAAAGCTCTCTATGATACAAATTCATAAAGAGCTTTTCTATTAGAGCATATATTGTGTATTGTAAAGTTCGTGGTAGAAGCCATTTTTCTCCATTAACTGAGAATGTGTTCCCTGTTCAATTATATGTCCATCTTTTAAAACTAAAATAAGATTAGCATTTTTAATAGTAGAAAGTCTATGGGCAATAATAAAACTTGTTCTACCTTTTACTAAGTTAGAGATAGCTTTTTGTAATCTTATCTCTGTTCTAGTGTCAACTCCACTTGTAGCCTCATCAAGTATTAAAAATTTAGGATTTGAAGCTATAATTCTAGCAATAGTAATAAGTTGTTTCTGCCCTTGAGAAAGGACCATATTATCTTCACTAACTACTGTATCATAACCTTGAGGTAGTTTAATAATAAAATCATGAGCACAAGCAAGCTTTGCACTTTCAACAACTTTATCAAAATCAATTTCACTATTTTCATAACTGATATTCTCTCTAATAGTTCCAGTAAATAGCCAACTATCTTGTAGTACCATTCCAAAAAGTTTTCTAATATCCTTTTTCTTATAAAGCTCAATATCCTTATCATCTAGCAGTATTTTTCCAGAGGTAATATCATAAAATCTCATTAATAAATTAACAATAGTAGTTTTTCCACCACCAGTAGGACCTACAATAGCGACTATCTCTCCATGTTCAGCTTTAAAAGATAGATCCTTTAATACAGGAGTATCTTCATTATATGAGAAATTAACATCTTTAAACTCAATTTTTCCCTCTAAAGAGTTTAAATCAATATCCAAAGTTCCTTTTTCAACATCTTCAGGTTGATCAATAAAGTTAAAGAAACGTTCAGCACTTACAATTACAGTTTGAACTATACTATATGCTTCAGAGATACTAGCAATAGGACGATTAAAAAGCTTTGAATAGATAACAAAACTTGAAAGTCCCCCAAGAGTGATCTTGCCATTTAGCATAAAGATAGCTCCAATTAAAATTATTAAAGAGTATCCTAAGTTACCAATAAAATTTAGAGTAGGAAAATTAAATCCTGCTAAAAACAGAGATTTTATAGCATTCTCTTTATAGTTGGAGTTTAATTCACGGAATTTAGAAATAGCTCTCTCTTCATAGGAGAAAGATTTAACCTCTGCTTCTCCAGTTAATATTTCATCAACATACCCATTTAATTGCCCTAAATATTTTTGTTGAACTCTTCTTTTCTCTCTGCTTTTTTTAGAGATTTTCTTTAAAAAGTATCCAGTAAATGTAACTAAAAATATCTGTATCAAAGTTAAAGATGGACTTATATACAACATAATCCCTAAGGCAGTAGATATTGTAAGAAGATTTACTACAACTCTAGTTCCTATTTGAGATAGAGAACCACTAATATTATCAATATCGTTTATCATAATAGTTATAATATTCCCTTGAGATACTCCATCAAAATATTTAAGAGGAAACTTATGAATTTTTTCAATCCCATCTTTTCTCATAGTGTTTACAATATCTTGAGAGATAATATTCATCTTTATATTTTGTATCAATGTCAATACAGCACCTGTAATATATGAGAAAAGTAAAAGTATAGATATTTTTCCTAATTGTATATAGTTTGCTTTCTCCATATGAAAATGTATCTCATTAATTCCCTTACCAACTAAATATGGACCTACTAAAGTAAGAAGATTTCCAATAATTGCTAGAATAATAAGGAAAATAAATTCAAACTTATACTTCATAAGATATGGAAAAAGCTTTTTAAATATATTATTTTTCACAGTATCTTCCTCCTGGAATACAAATTTCTTGTGACTCACAGATCTCTCTATACACTTCACAATTTTTTACAAGATTATCATGAGTGTCAAAGCCTGCTATTTTACCATTGTCAAGAACAATAATTCTATCATGTTTCATCAAAGATGCTACCCTTTGAGAAATAGTAAGAATTGTTGTATTTTTTAAATAGTTCTTTAATCTGTTTTTAAGATTGTATTCTGTTATAAAGTCTAAAGCACTAAAACTATCATCAAAAAGTAAAATTTCAGGTTGCTTTATAAGTGTTCTTGCTATTGAGATTCTTTGCTTTTGCCCACCAGAAAAATTCATTCCACCTTTAGTTACATTTGTTTTATACTGATCAGGAAGTTTTTCTATAAATTCTTTTCCCTGTACAATTTCAGCTATCTCTCTTATCTCTTCATCACTTGCATCTTCTTTACCCCAACGGATATTTTCTTCTATTGATTGAGAGAATAGAAAAGATTTTTGTAAAACTATTCCAATTTTGTCTCTTAACTCTTTTTCATCATATTTATTGATATTTACCCCATCAATTAAAAGTTCACCTTTTGTAGCCTCGTAAAATTTTGGTATAAGAGATATAAAAGTTGTTTTTCCAGAACCTATACCACCTATAATTCCTATATTTTCTCCTCTTTTTATTTTTAGATTGATATTTTCTAAAATATATTTATCTGTTCCATCATAAGAGAAAGAAAGATTTTTAAATTCAATAATATCATCAGTTACTAATTTTTCAAACTCCTCTTGAGACATATTCTCTATATTTTCAGATAAGATCTCCTTAACCCTCTTATATGATATTGCTGTACGGCTATAAAGAGTAAATAGGAAAGATAGTGCATTCATAGAGAATAAAAGCATATTTAAGTAGTTGATAAAAGCTACAACTTCCCCTAGATGCATCTTACCATAACTAACTCTTATTCCTCCAAACCAAAGAACAGCTACAACTCCTAAATTCATAATTAATGTTATAAATGGTAATTTACTAGACATCAAGTTATCTGCTTCAACAGTTTTATCTTTTAGATCATCATTTCTTAATCTAAATTTTTCTTTTTCAACATTTTCTTTCGATAGAGCTCTAATAACTCTTATACCAGTCAGATTTTCTCTTAGAACAAGTGTTAAATTATCTAATTTCTTTTGAACTTCACTATATTTTCCAAAAGATTTTTTCATATAGTAAAGTGTACTTCCTACTATTGAAGGAACAATTATTAAAAATAATATAGATAGAACAGGATTGATAGTGACAGCCATAAATACAGCTCCTATTCCTGTTACTAACCCTCGAAGAACCATTCTTACACACATAAGAAACATATTTGTAATTTGATCAACATCTTTAGTTATTCTAGTAATTAGAGAAGCTTGAGTATATTTATTCAAATGTACAAAGTTAAAATTTTGAATCTTTGTAAAAACATTATCTCTTAGAGAAGCACCAAAATTTTGAGTAGCATGAACTGAAAAATAGTTACACAAAATAGAGGATAAATATCCTCCAAGAGCGATTCCAACCATAGTTAATCCCATTTTAATTATGTAATTCATATTTTGATTAGCTACACCAATATCTATAATTTTTGCCATAATTAAAGGGAGAGATAGATCACAAAAAGCTTCAGTCATTTTAAAAAGAGCTGCTACTGAAGCTTTAGGTATAAAGGGTTTAAAGTATTTGAACATTTCTCCTCCAGTTAAATTTTAAATAATTACATTAAATTTTAACATATATTTTCTAATAAAAAAATATCTATTTTTCAAACCAAAATCTCACTTTTTTAGGTAAAATATCTAAATATTTTTCTATAAAGAAAGTAATTTCTTTAGATTCTATTTTTTCTATATTTTTATATTTTTCAAGATTGTATATATTATCATTAGTTGCAAAAAGAAAAATTTTCATTTTTTTAGAAAGATCAAAATATTTATCAGCATTGATATTTGTATTTCCACTCTTTACTTGGACACCGTATAAATTTCCTTTGATATCTATAAGTTGAAATTCAATTAAGCTAGTATCTTCTTTACAAGTAGACGTATAAATATATAATTTTTTTTCTATTTGAAGATATAAGCCAACTATTTCTTCAATATCTTCAGCACTCAATAAATTTTTCCAATCAGCTATAGGGAAATGGATTGAGTTATTTTCTATGTTAATTTTACAATATAGTGATAATTCATTTTTATTTTCATAGACTTTTTGAAGAGTGCTAGGATTTCTAAAACTAGCAATTATTTTTCCAGGAACTTCATTTTCTACAAAATCTTTTTTTAACCATTTTACTTTTCTATAAAAACCAATTTGATATCTATTTGGAATAAAATCTTCATTTGGATAAGTATTATATAAACAATTTTCATCAATAATAATTCCTAGTTTATAAATACCATCACATCTTGTCCAAATATAATCACCTTTTTTCATTCTATTAAAAAGAATATTAGTATATGTGATATATGATCTTGTTCTATAATTAGATTTTTTTAAACTTTCATAAATATGTTCTTTTATAGCATGAGCAGAAATATTAATATTTTCTAGTCCAAGTAAAAAATTTTCTTCTTTACTCCAACCAATTCCTACGAATTCTTTTTCAATCCATTTTTTAAAAGATTCTTTGTGTTCAACTAATTGACTACCAGGTTTACAATTTATTCTCCATATATTCATAGAAAATACCTCCTTTTATTTTTATATTTCCTATAACCTTGAACGTTAAAAAATCAAAATATCAGTTAATTCATTTTTTCTCTAGAGAGATTATATCATTTTTATTATTACCTTAAAATTATTAATTAAAATAAATAAAAAAAGGAACTAAGATTGACTTAGCTCCTTAAAGTTTCAAGACTAAACTAATTATCTAACTTTGATATTAGCTGCTTGAGGACCTTTTTGTCCTTCAATGATATCAAAAGTTACTTCTTCATTTTCATTTAAAGTTTTGAATCCTTCTTTTTGGATTTGAGAGAAGTGTGCAAATACATCTTTACCATCTTCACCTGTAATAAATCCAAATCCTTTTTCTTGATTAAACCATTTAACTGTACCTTTCATTGTGTACCTCCATAAAATATTATTGAACAATAGAACTCGTGACATTTTGATAGTAACTAAATTAGCTACCATGAAAATCTTAATAAACATAAAGGTATTTCTGAAAGAATACTTTAAATATTAAATCTCAAACTTCAAAACTCATAAATTTATTATTGCTATACAGGTAGTATACTACACTTTTCAATATTTGTACAGCTTTATTTTTATTGACAGAAGAAAAATGAAATAGTATAATATAAAGATAACAATAAAAAAACTATTAATACGTAGCAGGTGGGCAGCTTATAACCCATCTGCTTTTATTTTTTTAGGAGGAAAAAATGTTTAAATTAGATAAAAAATTTATAAAAACTTTGATGCTTTTAGCAATACCCATTATTTTACAAAGTTTAGTAACAGCATCATTAAATCTTCTTGATAATCTGATGATAGGTTCATTGGGAGAAAATGAGATTGCAGCAGTAGGAATATCTAATCAATTTTATATGCTATATTACTATACAATTATGGGAATTACTCTAGGAGCAGGAATATTTATGTCACAGTTCTGGGGGAAAAAAGATGTAGCAAGTATTCATAAATTTTTAGGAATATCATTAGTTGTTGGAATGGTAAGCACAATATTTTTTGCAATATTAGCATTTTTCTTTCCAGAGATGATAATGAAAATTTTTATAGATGAAAATATTGTCATAGAACAAGGAGTTGCATATTTAAAAATGGTGGCTCTAAGTTATATTTTTACTACTATATCTCTTGCTTATGCAGCAGCTTTAAGAAGTATTGGACAGACTAAAATTCCTATGTATGGAAGTTTAGTGGGACTTGTATTTAATGGAATATTAAACTATATCTTTATTTTTGGTAAGTTTGGAGCTCCTGTTATGGGAGTTGCTGGAGCTGCTTTAGGGACAACTGTTTCAAGATTTATGGAGTTAGCTTTTATTCTATTTATTATTTATAAAAATAAAAATGTTGTAGCAGGAAAAATTTCACAACTTCTTGACTTTAATTTTAATCTTGTAAAAAGATATTTTATTACTGCTACTCCTGTAGTTTTTAATGATGTTATGTGGATAGCAGGGATTACAGCATATTTTATAGCTTATTCAAAATTAGGAATAAATGCCACTGCTACAATGCAGATAGCTAATACAATTAATAATGTTTTTAATATTTTTGGAATAGGAATAGCATCAGCATCAGCTATTTTAATAGGAAATAAGATAGGTGCAGGAAAAGAGGAAGATGCCAAAGAAGATGCAATTAAAATATCAGTTTTTGGAGTATTGATAGGAATTATTATAGGAATATTCTTTTTCTTCTTGTCTCCTTTTATAGCTATGCTATTTAAAATAACTCCTGAAACATATAATAATGTAATTTTTGTTTTAAGAGTAATGGCTATTGTTTTGCCATTAAGATTTTTTGGAATTACTCAAATTATAGGGGTATTACGTGGTGGTGGAGATGTAATGTATGCAATAATCACAGAACTTGTAGCAGTATGGCTAATTGGAGTTCCTCTTTCATTTATAGGAGCAGTATATTTTAAACTTCCAATAACAATAGTGTATATTTTAGTTTGTTTAGAAGAACCATTTAAAGCTATTGCTACTTATCCTAGATTACGTTCAGGTAAATGGATTAAAAATTTAGTTAAGAATTAAAAAAATGAGCTTCAGGGCTCATTTTTTTATAATTCTTTAAATAAGAGATTATTTAAGATATCTGTGGGATTTGCATTTCTATATTTTTCTCTCAATTTTTTTTCTTTTTCAAGTTTTTCAAGAGTTTCTTTATCAGTTACAACATTTTTCTTTTTTTCAGGATATTTTTCTATTTTATATCCAGTAACTATTTTACTATCAATATCAAAATAGATCTCTAAAAAAGTTTCCTTAATTGCTTTTTGACTATAAACTATCTCAACAGGAAGCAAGGATTTTAAGATCTTTTTATTTTGAATACTATTTTTAGTGTAATAAGTTCCCTTGTGGTAAACATAAGTATAAGGACTTTCTTTTCTTGAAGCTATAAAATATGGCTTTCCAAAGATATCTATAATATCATTTTCAGTTGTTTTATTAACAGATATTAATGGAGATATAGAATTTTTTAATTCATTATTTAGTTTTAAAGTTTTTAATGATGTGCAGCTAGAAAATATGATTAGCAATATTAAAAAATAGTATTTTTTCAAGCTATCTCTCCTTTCGTTTTTTAAGATATAGTATATCATAAAAAAAGTTAGAAAAAAATATTTAATTATAGGTAAATAAAAAAGTTACCTCCTAAGAAGTAACTTTTTAAATATAAAATTAAACTTTGATTCTATTTGTTTTTATCTGCTATAATAGCTCCAGCAGCAGCACCAACTCCAGCACCAACTATAGTACCAGTATTTCCACCAATAAGATGTCCAGCTACAGCTCCAGCAGCAGTTCCAGCAGCGATATGTTTTTCAGTACGAGTACATCCAGCAAAAGCAAGTACAGAAATAGCTAAAATTATAAATAATTTTTTCATATAAATTACCTCCTGTTTACAGTATAAGAGTCTCTTTAATAGAAGTATACAACAAAAAATAGAAATTTCCTAGAGTTTTATAATAATATATTTTTTATTTTTATAATTTACAATCTCTTGAGCTTTTTTATTGATCTTTCCAAATTTTCTATGAGTATATTTTCTAGCATGTTTAGGTGGGTAATCTTCAAAAGTTCTTGATCCCATAAGAGCTATAGTATATTCTAATTCAGCTTTATCAGGAGTAACAAGATAATCTTCTCCAGCAAAAGAGAATAAAATTCCTGGATACATATGATCTCCTTTTATCTGTTTAAAGTTAAAAGGTTTACCTAACTTTTCAACTAAATATTGTCCTAAAGCATTTATTCTATCTAACATCTATCTTTTCACCTTTTTCTTTTTTGTTGTAGTTTTTCTTTTTGTTTTATTTTCAGGTACTGTTTTTCTTTTTAAAAGTTCTCTTTTTTCAATAGTTTTTTTCTTAGCAACTGAATAACCAAAGCTTCCAATAGCTTCTTTTGGCATTGGGAAATATTCTCCATGAGAATAAGCAATAAGGTTAGCCCATTCAAAATGGATTTTTTCATTTTCATCTAATAATCTTGAATCAATATGTGAGCATAGAACCTCAGCTAAAAAAAGATCATGAGTTCCAAGAGGGATAATTTGTTTTACTTTACACTCAATATTTACAGGACACTCTTCAATATATGAAGATTTTACCTCTTTCCCATCTTTTAAAGTGAATCCCATCTCTTTAATTTTATCATTTGTTCTACCTGAACGAACTCCACAATAGTCAGTTTCTCTAGTTAGTCTTCTTGTAGGAAGATTAACAGTAAATTCCATAGTTTCTTTTATATATTCATAAGATAATCTTTCAGGTCTAATAGATATTGAAAGCATAGGAGGTTTTGTACAAATAGTTCCTGTCCAAGCAACTGTAAAAACATTATCTTTTCCCTCTGAATTTTTACTTGTTATTAAAACAACAGGAACAGGATTTAAGACAACACTTCCCTTAAAAAGTTTTTTTTCCATATTTATTCCTTTCATCAGTTATAATTTACTTATGAAATTATATCATTTTTTCTAAATATGTACAATTATTAAGTGTGGAAATTGTTGCTTATAAAAAGAGCTTATGATATACTAAAATTATAAAGTTGGGTAAAAGGTGAAACTTATGAATAATTATGTTATTTTGAAAGGAAAAAAGGATAGGCTGGTAATACATCTAAATTCAGAGGTAGACTTTTTAACTCTTAGGGATAGCTTAGTTGAAAAGATACAAGAGGCTAAAAATTTTATTGGAAGTGTTCACTTAGCAATAGAATTTTCTAATAGAGTTTTAACTGAATTAGAGGAAAATGTTCTTATTGATTTGATTAAATTAAATAGTGATATAAATATTACCTATGTCTTTTCTGAAAGTGGTTCAGGAATAAATAAAAAAGAGAAGATAAAGTTTTTTAAAGCAGTAACTGAAGAGGGACCAACTAAATTTTTTAGAGGAACTCTTAGATCAGGAAGTAAAATAGAATATGATGGAAATATAGTTGTTATTGGAGATGTAAATCCAGGAGCTATGTTGAGGGCAAAGGGAAATATAATAGTACTAGGACATCTAAATGGAGCTGTTTATGCAGGACTAGATGATGATAAAGATGCTTTTATAGGTGCTAACTATATGAATCCAATTCAACTTGTAATAGGTAGTACAATAGCTAAACCTATGCAAAAAGAGATATTAGATACAAATAAGGTAGATAGAAAAGGAGGCTTCAAGATAGCCTACATAAAAAATAGTGAGATATTAATAGAAGATTTTAGTGCACGTTCATATAATGAATAACTAAAACTTTAAGTTAGGAGTGATAAAAATGGCAAAGGTGTATGTAGTGACATCAGGAAAAGGTGGAGTAGGAAAAACTACTACTACTGCTAATCTTGGAGCTGGGTTAGCTTTAAAGGGGAATAAAGTTCTTTTAATAGATACAGATATTGGATTAAGAAACCTTGATGTAGTAATTGGATTAGAAAATAGAATTGTCTATGATCTAGTTGATGTAATAGAGGGAAAATGTAGAATTGCACAAGCTTTAATAAAAGATAAAAGATGTTCAAATCTATGTTTATTACCAGCTGCTCAAATTAGAGATAAAAATGATATCAATGGAGATCAAATGAAAACTCTTATTGATGCTTTGAGAAATGATTTTGATTATATTATAATTGATTGTCCAGCAGGAATAGAGCAAGGATTTAAAAATGCAATAGCTGCAGCAGATGAGGCAATAGTAGTTACAACTCCAGAAATTTCAGCTACAAGAGATGCTGATAGAATAATAGGGCTTTTAGAGGCTAATGAAATAAGAAACCCAAAACTTATTGTAAATCGTATAAAAATGGATATGGTAAAAGCAGGAAATATGTTAAGTGTAGAAGATATTCTTGATATACTTGCAATTAAATTATTAGGAGTAGTTCCTGATGATGAGAATATTGTTATCTCTACAAATAAAGGAGAACCTTTAGTATATAAAGGTGAGTGTCTAGCAGCTGATGCTTATAGAAATATAGTAGAGAGAATGGAAGGAAAGGATGTTCCATTTTTAAATCTAGATGTAAAACTTGGGTTTTTTGAAAAATTAAAAATGGTTTTTGGAAAGTAGGTAGAAGGAATGGGAATTTTTGATTTTTTTAAGAAAGAGGATAACAGCTCTAAAAATATTGCTAAAGATAGACTGAAATTTGTTTTAATTCATGATAGAGCTATGCTACCAGCAAGTGTCTTAGAAGAGATGAAAGATGAGATAATAGCAGTTATATCTAAATATGTGGATATTGATAAAGAGGCTCTTAATATAGAGGTAACTGAAAACCCAGAAAATAAAAGAAGTACAGCTTTAATAGCTAATATTCCACTAGTGGCTAAAAAAGAGAAAAATAGTTAAAAAAGAAAGAGATAGTTTTGCTAACTACCTCTTTTTAAGTATATAAACTATAATATATTTTTTCTTTTCTTAATATCAGCTAAAATGGAATTTGGAGAAGAATATTAGAGAGAGTTACGAAATCTGACGCTAAAAATTCCGACGTGTTTGAGACGAAGTCGAGTTTCGGAATTTTAGTCAGATGAGTATTACTCTCTCTTTATTCTTTGACATGGAATTTAGCTGATATTTAAAATATAAGTTTTGATAACTTAACTTGACTAATAATCGCTAAATGCAAAGGTACTTTGTCAAAACCTAACAATACACAAGAAAAAATGAACTTAGTTAGATATATTATAATTTTTATCCTTTTATAGTCTTATCATTAGATTGTAAAAACTCTAAATATTCCTCTTTAGTCATAGCTGGTTTAAAGTTAGCTAAAATCTCTTTTCCAATTTTTGCATTATCAAAAAGCAGATCTACAACAGTTAGAGCTAAAGATTTAGCAGGAGCAAGATAAGCAAACTCTTCATCTGTAATAGAATAGTTTCTAGTGTGCAGAGCTCCTGTCACTCCACCAAACATAGGATGTAAAGTAGGAATAATATGTGACACATCTCCAAAATCAAATGATCCTGTAAAATCTCCACCTTCTATAATTTCATCATCTTTAATTCCTATAAAATTTATATTTTCTCTTAAAACTTTCTCCATTGAATCATGCCTTAAAATAGGAAGATACCCTGGAAGTTCTTTAATCTCAATTTCAGCACCAACAGCCATAGCACCAGCCATTAAAGCACGATTAACTTTTTTATTAGCATCTATAAGACTTTCAATAGTTCTAGCTCTAACATAAGCTTCCATTCTAACATCAGCAGGGACAACATTAACTATATCTCCACCCTTAGTTATAATTGGATGAAATCTAACTTTATCAGCTTCTTTGAAAGTTTCTCTTTGAGCATGTACATTATTTATAGCTAACATAGCAGCATTTAAAGCATTAATACCCTCATAAGGAGCAGAACCAGCATGAGCTTCTTTACCAATAAATTTAACTTCCTTACCAATGAAACCATTACTTACAGGACCAACTAAAACTTTTTTATCTCCAGTGTCAAGAGCATGGAACATAAGACTCATATCTACATCATCAAATGCCCCTTTTCTAATAAGTTCCTGTTTACCACCAAAATATTTAATTTTTCCCTCTTCTTTTAGTTTACTTCTATAAGCAAGTTCAATAAACTCTTCAGCAGGTGTGGCAATAAAATCAATCTTTCCATCTAGCTCTTTAAAGACACCAGACTTAATAAGTCCAATAGCAACTCCTAACATCCCAGCAATTTGAATATTATGTCCACAAGTATGAGAAGCTCCTATTGAGTTAGCATCACAATGTTCAGCACAAGATATACCATCAAGTTCTCCTAAAATAGCAACTTTAGGACCAGTTTTATCTTCATTTATTCTTGCACGACAACCTGTGTAAGCTATATTTTCTTCAATATTCTCAATATTTAATTCATTTTTAAAAAATTCAACAACAGATTTAGTAGTTTCAAACTCTTTATAACCAAATTCAGGGTTGTTATAAATTTTTCTTCCAATATTGATTATAATATCTTTGTTCTCTTCAATAGCTCTGATAACTCTTTCCTTTAATTGATTCTTATCCAATTAAATCATCTCCTATTTTAGATATTTTATAATATAGTTTAAAATTGCTTCAGTAGTTTTTAAAAGATCTTCAATAACTAGATACTCTTCAACAGTATGTACTTTATACATTCCTACTCCAACAATAATAGAGTTAAACCCTTCTTTAGCTAAAATATTACTGTCAGATCCGCCACCAATAACTTTTAATTCACTTTCTACTCCTATTTCTTCATATACCTTAGCAAACTCCTTACCGAATTTAAGATCATCTTTAGGTTTTAAAATAGGATAGTTGTATGAAAGTTCTAAAGTATACTCACCATTAAATTTATCAGCTACATTTTTAGCAATATTTTCATATTCATCAATTATATTTTCAAGAGTTTCTTCTGAATGGCTTCTTACCTCTCCATGAAAGGAGCAGTAGTCAGGAACTACATTTGTAGGAAATTGTGAAGTTATACTTCCAATATTTGAAGTTGTAAGTTCATTAATACGTCCTATTTTCATTTTAGCAATAGCAGTAGCTGCCATAGAGATAGCATTGATTCCCTTTTCAGGCTCAATACCAGCATGAGCTTTTTTACCTCTAAAAGTGAAGGTAAAATTATATTGACAAGGAGCTGAATGGGCTATGATACCAGCTCTTCCAGCATTATCAAGAACTATCATATTAGTAGCAGGTCTCATATTTTCAGACACATCTTTCCATTCAATACTTTTTGCCCCAAGCATACCAGCTTCTTCTCCAGGAGTTAAAAGAACATATATATCTTGATGAGAAAGATTATTCTCTTTTAAAATTCTAAGAACTTCAATAATAGATGCAACTCCACCTTTATCATCTCCTCCAAGGGTAGTAGTTCCATCTGTTTTTATAATACCATTTTCTATTATAGGAGAGATATTTTCACAAGGTTCTATAACGTCCATATGAGCACATAAAGTTACTCCTTCACCTACTAAATCCCCTTTAAATTTAGCAAAAATTGTAGGAGCATCCCCATTATATTTTGTATAGCCATTATCAAGATAGATCTCTCCACCAAGTTCTTTTAGAGTTTCTATTAAATAATTAGCAAACTTTCCCTCTTTTTTAGATGGAGAATAAATTTTTACCATTTCAATAAAATTATTAATAATTCTTTCTCTATTAATCATAATTCCTCCAATAGTTTTATTTATAGTTAAGCAAATTATAATTTATCTAACTAAGCTCAGTTATCTAGCACATCATTAGGTTTTGACAAAGTACCTTTGTTATTTGCAGTTATTAGTCAATTTTAGTTATCTCTATTTCCTTTTTTAACATCAAGTTGTCTCCATGTCAGTGAATAAAGAATCCCTATGGCTCATTCCGTTGTATGGGTCTCGCAGGAGTTCCACTCCTGCATCTCAAAAATAGTAGTCGCTAAAGCTTCTCTATTTTTGGAACTCGCTACGCCTCAAACACGTTGCATTTTCTTAACTGCATTTCGCTGAGGGCTTCTAATATTCACTTCCAAATTACGTCAACTTGATGTTAGGAATAATATATTTTTATTTTAATTATTAGAATGATAAAATACAAATTTTTCTATTAGATCAGCAATTCCACCATCATTGTTAGATTTTACAATAAAATCAACTTGTTCTTTTATTTCAGGTTGAGCATTTTCAACAGCCACAGAAGTTCCAGCAGCTTTTAACATAGGAAGATCATTAAAAGAATCACCAACAGCTATAACTTCTTTAATAGGAATATTAAGTTTTTCAGCTAATTTTTTAACAGCTACCCCCTTATCAATTCCAAGTTTAGTTACTTCAAGGAAGAAAGGCTTAGAAATAGCAATACTATATTTATCCCCATACTCTTTTTTTAATTCAACTTCAACTTTTTTTAGATAGCTAGGTTCAGCTAAAAGCATACATTTAACAGCCCCTCTATCTACATATTCTTTAAAACTTTTTACTACTCTATGATTCATCTTAGTTAAATTAACTTCTACATCTATATACTCACTTTCAGTTTCAGAAACTACTTCATCATTGATATAAGTTAAAATATGAGTATTATATTTTTTACTAAAGTCATACATCAAGTGCAGATCCTCTTTTTCAAGAGATGCTTCAAAGATATTTTCATTAGTTTTACAATTAGTAATAATAGAACCATTGAAAGATAAAATATATTCATCAAATTTCTCAGCTTCAATCTCCTTTGCAAGATCTCTCATAGCAAAAGTAGGTCTTCCAGAACAAAGAATAAATTTTATTCCAGCTTCTTGAGCTTTCATAATAGCTTTTAAATCAACAGGTGATATTTTTTTCTCAGAGTTTAGAAGAGTATCATCTAAATCTGTAACAATCATCTTATATTTCATAACAACCCCCAGAACAGATATTTTCTTTCAATTATATCAAATAGTAAAACTATTTTACAATAGGTCTTCTTGCTAAAAATATAAGGGGAATAAGTAGTAAAATCATAATTCCACTACCAATAATAATATCATTTACTCCCATTAATGCAGATTGTTGAGTTATAAGTTCATTTATCATCTCTAATTTCATATGTAGAGGAGATGAAAAATGGTTGATATAACTTTGAAAGTTAGGGTTTCCAACATTGATAGCTGAAACAATATCTTGATGATGCGTAGAGATTCTGTTATTCCAATAGTTTATTGCAAGAGATGTACCGAAACTATTCCCTATATTTCTAGTAAAATTATATAGTCCTGATGCCCCTGCTAACTCTTCTGGGGGAATATCTGAAAGGGTAATTGTATTTAGAGGAATAAAGAAAATTCCCAATCCTATTCCTGTTAAAAAACGAGAGCCTGCAATGTAACTTGCTGTTATATCTGGTGGGTAGTTTCCAGTTAAAATAGCTGTGATACTAAAAAGTACAAAACCAAATACAACAACTTTTCTAGCATCTAAATTATTTAAAATACTTCCTAAAATAGGAGCAGTAAAAAGAATAGAAAGCCCCAATGTAGAGGTAGCTATACCACTATCTAAAGCTGTGTATCCCATATAGTTTTGTAACCATAGGGGAATAACTACAACTGAAGCAAAAAAGGCAATAGATGCTACTGTTATGCTCAATGCCCCTATACTAAAGTTTTTATTTAGAAAGAGTTTAACATTTACTACTGGAGTAGGGTGATACCACTCCCAAATAACTAATATAGTTAAAAATATAAAGGCGATTAATGCTAAACTTATAATAAATGGACTTTGGAACCAGTCTAAATCGTTTCCTTTATCTAACATTATTTGTAGAGCAGATATTCCAATAGCTAAAAAGATAAGTCCCCATTTATCAACAGGAACTTTTTCTATCTTATCTTTGTAACCTTTTTTTCTAAAAATAAAGTGAACTATATATGTAGATAAGATACCAAAGGGAACATTTATATAGAAACACCATCTCCAAGAGAATGAATCTGTTATCCAACCACCTATTACAGGTCCGAGAACAGGAGCAAGAACAATTGTCATAGACCATATACCTAGAGCCATAGCTTTTTTCTCTTTTGGATAGAAACTTAGCATAAGTGTTTGTGATAATGGAATCATACTAGCTCCCACTATTCCTTGAAGAACTCTAGCAAAAAGCAGAAAGCCAAAAGAAAAACTTACACCACAGAGAACGCTTGCTCCAGTGAAGAAAAGAGTGGCAAGGGTATATTGCCTTACAATGCCAAATCGTTTAGTTAACCAACCGATTAAAGGTAAAAATATAGCTTCAGAAACTGCATATGATGTAATAACCCAAGTTCCTTGGGTAGGAGCAACAGCAAAATCTCCAGCTATATGGGTTAAAGATACATTTACAATAGTACTATCTAAAACATTCATAAAAGAACCTATTGATAGTGCCAGTGTAGCAGATATAATTTCAAAAGGAATACTCATAAAAATCACCAGCTTTATTGGATATTATTTTTTATAATATTATTAACCTGTTCATCTATTGTTGCTTCATCAATAGAGTATAGAGATGAAGTTTTTTCTTGAAAAGGAACTATTTTATCACTATTTTTTTCTAAATATACAGTAGCTTTCATAGAACTACCAATAGGAATTATTCCATTTTCTTTAATACTATCACTATCAATGTGAACTCTCACAGGGACTCTCTGAACAATCTTTATCCAGTTACCAGTGGCATTTTGTGCTGGTAAAAGAGATAGAGAACTACCTGTTCCAGCTGATATTCCTTGAACATAACCACTGTATTTTTTCTTGTTAACATCACTTACAAGAGTAACTTTATTTCCAACTTTAACATTTTTCATCTGAGTCTCTTTTAAGTTTACATCAGCCCAAGTATTTTCAAGATTTATTATTGTTAGAAGCTCTTGAGAAGGAGCAACTTCTTGTCCTAAAAATATAGCCTTTTTAGCTACAACTCCAGAAACTGGAGCATAAATTTTAGTTCTCTCTAAATCTACATAGGCTTTTTTATATGCAGTAATAGCTTGTTGAACATCAGGATGAGTCATGATAGATGTACTACTAACTTGAGTTATAGCATTATCTAAAGCTGAGTTACTTTGTTCTAAAGAGGCAATAGCTATATTTAAATTATCTTTAGCAGTAAGAAATTCATGTTTACTAGCAAGTCCAGCTTCATAGGAATTTTTTGCTATTTGATAATCTGTCTTTGCCTTTTTTAATCTGTTCTCTTTAGCAATTACATCTTTTTGAAGTTGAGCAACTTGAGAGTTAAGAGATGAATAATAACGTATAGCTTTTCCTAGAGATGCAGTGGCATTTTCTAGTGCTAATCTATAATCAATATCATCAACAGTAGCTAGTAAATCTCCTTTATTGACATATTGAGTGTCTTCAACCATAAGTTTATTAATTGTACCACTAACTTGAGAGGTAATAATATTTTGAGAACCATTTACATAGGCATCATCAGTATCTTCAATAGTTCTTCCATATAGTGCCCAATAAAGTATAAAAATAACTCCTATAACAACTAAGCAAATTATAAAAGTAAGTATTTTTTTTAAGGCTATTTTTTTATTTGAATTTTTTGTTTCATTGTTTTCATTACTGTTTTCAATTTTTTTAATCTCTTCCATGATCATTCTCCTATAATTATTTTTCTATTTTATAAGCTCCACCTAAAGAGTTTAAAAGAGTTAATTGTTGAGTACTAAAGTTAAATAACTCTTTTTTATTTGATAATTTATAGTTGTTCCAATCTAGTTCTTTTAAAAGATAGTCTAATTTAGAGATACTACCAATAGTTAAACGTTCTCTATTCTCTTTTAATATTTTAGTTTGTACAGATAGATTTACATCTGAAGTCTTTAAATTTTCACAACTGATTTTTGTTTTATACAATTCACTTTCAATATTATTTAAAGCTGTAATAACAGCATTGTTATACTCTTCTATAAAGATATTGAGATCTTCTCCAGCCATTTTATATTTGCTTGTAATAGCTCCTGAATGAAAAATTGGTAGATATATACTTGGACTTATGAAACCTAAAAGAGAATCTCTTCTTAAAATTTTCTCCATAGTTATACCCTCAAAACCTATCTGTCCTGTAAGTGAAAATTGAGGATAGAAATTAGCTTTTTCTGCTTCAAGATGTTTCTCCTGTCCTTTGATAAGCATAATATAGTATTTAATATCTGGACGATTGATAATTATATCTGAAGAGATAGTTGAAGGAATAGCGATTCTCTCTTTTAAAACTACATCTGCCATTGAGTATTTCCCATTTAAAAGTTCAGCTATCTCTTTATTATGTTTATTCCCAGTTAAAATATTTAAGTTATTTAAAGTTAGCTGAAGATTTAAGCTATTATCTTTTAAAGCTGAGTCTATATTACGTAGCTCATTTTCAGATTGCCAAATATCACTATTGATTCCATTACCGATTTGTACATTTTTTTTGTTAAAAGATACAATCTCTGTAAGAATATCTTTTTGAGAGAGTAAAATTTTCTTCTCTTGTTGAAGATAATTCCAATAAAAATATAGTTTTGCTACTCTATTAGTTATATTTAACTCTATCCAGTCAGAGTTTAATTTAACAGCTTCACATTTATATTTTTGTTCATCAGCTAATGAGTGTAACTTATTGAAAATATCAATATTATAATCACCTTGTAAACCTAGAGAGCCAATGGTAATTATTTTTCCGCCAAATGGTGGTGGAGTCATTCCATTTTTACCTAATCTCTCTCTTTTTAAGTTGTTAGAGCTATCTATTGATACCCCCAGAGCTGAATCTGCTAATTTAATAGCTTCATCAGATTTAGAAATATTAAGTTTAGCTATTTTCAGATCTTCATTTTCCTCTAAAGCAAAGTTAACTAACTTGTCTAGAATAGGATCTTTATAGATTTTCCACCACTCTTTGCAAGAAAAAATCAAAGTCCTATCATTAGGAATATTAGTTTGAATACTATTAGGTTCTATTATATTTTCAGTTTTTATTTTTGGAATAGGTGAACATCCTATAAAAGCTAAAAATATAAAAGTAAAAAATAATTTTTTCACTATATTTCCCTCCTTTAAAATTTATAAAACACTTCAATAGAGTTTTCAAAAAAAGAAGAAAATTCCTTTTATTTTAAAAAATTTCAAAAAATAAAAAAAGGAAGCTAAGCTCCCAAAAAATTAAGACAATAGAAGATTATAGAGAAGTGTTTAAAAAGTTGAAATCTGAGATAAGAGTTTTTTTCTCAACACTTGGAGAATATTCTAGAACTAATCTATTAACTCCAATTCCTCTTTTTAATATATCTAAAAATTTATTTATATTAAAGTCGTTTTTTCTGATACTTTGGTGTAAATCTAATTCTCCATCATTAGTATGAAGATGATAAGCAAAGATAGAATCACTATTTTCCTTCATAATATCAAAGATATTCCATCCATTGATCTCTGCATGTCCAATATCTAAAACAGTTTGATATTTTTCATCTTTTAAAAACTTAAAGTATTTTTTTTCTGAAAAGATAGCCTCTTCTTTTAAACCTACATTTTCAAGAATAACCTTTACTCCATATTTTTTACCAAGTTCAACTAATTTTATAATTTTAGCTTTAATTAGAGCAATATCGCTATTTTCTTCGTGGTATTCACTTGTATGAAGAATAATATAGCTACCATTATATTTTTTTACAATTTCAAAGCAGTGAATATATGTTTCAAGAGCTTTTTGCCAATTTTCCTCATCACTGTCAGATAGAATACAAGTTTTGTATGGTCCATGAAAGGCAACCTCTTCAAATTCGATAGTATCTAGAAGTTTTAATGTTTTTTTAAAGTCAGAAGCATTGTCTGGTTCAAGAATAAACTCCATATTTTTTATATTGTTGTGTTCAATAAATTTTTTTATCTCTCCGTAGTTATTATTTTGAAAGATTAAACTACTTATAAATATTTTCTGTGACATTTTTATCCCACTCCTTTCTTTTAAATTTAATCTTTTTCTGTTAATTGAATTTAAAAAACAGGTAAAAGGTAAGTAAAAACTTATTCTTAGAGATAAAAATATTTTAAAAACTTTCTAAAGATGGTATAATTTTTTTGAGTTATTCTAAAAGACAAGAAATATAAATTATGATATAATATAGAGTAAATTTTTAAAGATAAGGTAATTGAAAAATATTAGGGAGAAAAGGAGAAAAAAGTGATAATCAACTCAGATTTTGAGATAAATGAGAGAAGTGTTGAAGAGTTTGCTAGGGTAATGGTACCAGAGGCATTGGAAAAAACATTGAATCTATCTTTATTAAAAGATGATAAAAATATAGAGATAAAAATGGAGATAGATAATAAAGTAGAAAGTTTCTCTTATATAAATTGTGAAGATAAGATAGAAGAGCAAAAACAGACAATGACAAAAATTCTATTATTAAAATTCTATAATAAAAATTACTCTTGGGGTGGCTTAATGGGAGTGAGACCTACAAAGGTTTTAAGAAGATTATTAGCCACAGGGTCTACATATGAAAAGGCTGAAAATATGTTGAGAGATTTTTATTTGGTAACAGATGAAAAGATAAAACTTTTAGTAGATACAGTTAAAAAAGAGAATAAATTTCTAAATAGAGAGCATATAAATCTATATATAGGGATACCTTTCTGCCCTAGTAAATGCAAATATTGTTCTTTTGCATCTTATGAGATAACAAGTGGAGTGGGAAGATATTACAATGGTTTTGTAGATACTCTTTTAGAAGAGATAGAGATTACTGGAAAATACTTGAAAGAGAAAAGCTTAAAGATAGAGTCTCTATATATGGGTGGGGGAACTCCTACAACTCTTAGTGAAAAAGATTTAGAAAGAGTGTTAATTCAAATAAATAGACATTTAGATATGACTAATATTAAAGAGTTTACTTTAGAGGCTGGAAGAGAGGACTCACTTACTGAGAAAAAGTTTTATTTAGCTAAAGAGTATGGAGTGGATAGAATAAGTCTGAATCCACAAACTTTTAATGAAGAAACTTTAGCAAAGGTAAATAGAAGATTCAATAGAGAAAACTTTGACAAGTTTTTTAAATTAGGAAAAGAACTTGGTTTTATAATCAATATGGATTTGATAATTGGATTGCCTGATGAAAGTACAGAGGATATTTTATATACTTTAGATGAAGTAGAAAAATATGATATAGATAATCTAACTGTTCATTCACTAGCATTTAAAAGAGCCTCAAATCTTTTTAAAGAGGATAAAAGTAGAAAAGAGATTGATAGAGAGGTAATTGAAAATAGAATAAAAGATTTAGTTGCATCTAAAGAGATGTTCCCATACTATATGTACAGACAAAAAAATATTATGGAATGGGGCGAGAATGTTGGTTACTCTAAAGAGGGAAAAGAATCTATTTTTAATATAGAGATGATAGAGGAAAATCAATCAACTATGGGACTAGGTGGAGGAGCTATAACAAAAATAGTCTTAGAAGAGGGAGATGGAAAAGACTATATTGAAAGAATAGTAAACCCTAAAGACCCTGCTCTATATATAAGAGAGATGAAAGAGAGAATGGAAAGTAAGTGTAAATTGTTTGATAGGCTAGGAGAGGTAAAATGAAAAATTGGATACTGATTTTTGTAGTTATGCTTACACTTGGTTTATTTACAGAGTATAGTTTTACAGAGGAAAAACCTAAGTTTAAAGTTATTATGAGTGAAAATATGCTTGAGAAAAAAGATTTTAGATTGGACATAAATCTTGCAACAAAAGAGGAGATGAACAATAGTAAAATTGGAAAGAGCTACATTAGTAAGATAATTGATTATAGAGAAAAAACAGGTGGTTTTTTAAAGATTGATGAATTAAAGAGAATAAAAGGGATTGGAAATGCAACTTTTGAAAAGCTATCTAAGAAATTTAAGATAGAATCACCAATTAACAAGAAACCTCTGTATATTAATGATGCTAATGAGGAACTTTTAAAATACTATGGTTTTGATAAAAAAGAGATAAAGAAATTAAAAGATTATTTAGATAAAAATAGAAGAATAGATAATAATATCCAGCTGATGGAGCTGTTATCTAAAAAAAGATATGAAAAATATAAAGAAATAATAAAATATGATAAATTTTAGAGGTGGTAATAATGAGTAGAATAATAAGAGGAGTTAGTAAAAACGCAAGATTCTTTTTGGTAGATACAACAGATATAGTTCAAGAGGCTTTAAATATTCATAAGTGCAGTCCTACAGCTATAGATGCTTTTGGAAGATTATTGACAGCTGGAGTTATAATGGGAAGTACTTTAAAGGGAAAAGATGTTTTAACTTTAAGAACAGATACAGATGGACTTTTAAATAATATGGTAGTTACAGCAACAGCAGATGGTGGAGTAAAAGGATATCTTTCTAATCCTTCAGTAGATGTACCACTAAGAGATGATGGAAAATCAAATGTAGGGGCATTAGTTGGAAGAGGAACAATGAAAATAATAAAAGACATGGGATTAAAAGAGCCTTATGTAGGAATTTCAACAGTTGATACTGGAGAGATTGCACAAGATTTAGCATATTATTTTTATAATTCAGAACAAACACCTACTGTAATTGCTTTAGGAGTAAAATTAAAAGATGCAAATACAGTGGCTTGCGCTGGTGGATATATGTTACAACTTTTACCAGATGCAGAAGATGAGTTTATAACAGCTCTTGAAAATAAAATTCAAGCTATAAGACCTATGACAGAGCTTATGATGGGTGGAATGGACTTAGAAAGAATTTTAAAACTTCTATATGAAGATATGAATAGTGAAGATAACGAAAAATTAGTAGAAAGCTATGAAATCTTAGAGGAAAAAGAAGTTAGCTATAAATGTGATTGTAATAAAGATAAATTCTATAAAGGATTAATTACTTTAGGAAAAGAGGAATTAAATAAAATTTTTGCAGAAGAGGAAAAAATAGAGGCTGAGTGTCATTTCTGTGGAAAGAGATATGAATTTAAAAAAGAGGATTTCAAAGATATTTTAGAGGTGAAATAAAAGATGAAATTAATAGATTCTCATGCTCATTTAGATAATGAACAATTTAATGAGGACAGAGAAGAGGTACTAAATAGAATAAAAGAGAATTTAGATTTTGCTGTAAATATAGGGTATAACCTAGCTAGTAGCAAAAAAAGTGTTGAGTTTGCTAAGAATTATGATTTTATATATGCAGTAGTTGGAGTACACCCTGATGATATAGGGGAGTACTCTGATGAAGTAGAGAGAGAATTAGAAAAAATAGCTCAAGAGGATAAAGTTTTAGCTATTGGAGAGATAGGACTTGATTATCATTGGATGACTTTTCCTAAAGAGCAACAGCAAGAAGTTTTTAGAAAGCAGATGAAACTTGCTCAAAGAGTTGGTAAGCCTGTGGCAATTCACTCAAGAGAGGCTATGGAAGATACATTGAAAATCTTAAAAGAGTTTCCTGATGTAAAGGGGATTTTTCATTGCTACCCTGGATCATTAGAGACAGCTAAAGAGGTAATAGATAATTATTATTTAGGAATAGGTGGAGTCTTAACTTTTAAAAATGCTAAAAAATTAGTTGAAGTTGTAGAAAATATTCCTCTTGATAAACTAATAATAGAAACTGATTGTCCATATATGGCTCCTACTCCATATAGAGGAAAGAGAAATGAGCCAATATATGTTGAGTATGTTGCTAGAAAAATAGCTGAAATTAAAGGAATTAGTTATGAAGAGGTTGTAGAGGTAACTAATAAAAATACAAGAAAAGCTTATGGAATGGAATAGGAGAAAAATATGAAAATTTGTCCTGTATGTAAGGAAAAATTAGCAAGAGAGAATAAAACATATAAGTGTATAAATAATCACTGTTTTGATATGGCTAAACAAGGGTATCTAAATCTTTTGCTTTCAAATCAAAAACATAGTAAGACACCTGGTGATGATAAAGAGATGGTGTTGAGTAGAAAGAGATTTTTAGAGAAAGATTACTATAAGATTATCTCTGACAGTGTTAATAATATAGTTTTTAAGTTGAGAAATTCAAATAGTTTAGAGATATTGGACATAGGTTGTGGAGAGGGATACTACACAGGTAGATTAAAAAAATTTCTTGATGAAAATGGTGTTGAAAGCAATATTACAGGTATAGATATATCTAAAGAAGCTATTATCTGTGGAGCAAAAACATATAAAAATATTGATTGGGTAGTGGCAAGTGCAACAAATATTCCTTTAGAAGATGAATCACTAGACTATATAATATGTATGTTTGCAAAAATAATACCTGAAGAGAAGATGAGAACTTTAAAGAAAGGTGGAAAACTTATTATTGTATCAACTGGAGAAAAACATCTGATTGAGCTTAAAGAAGTTGTATATGATAAAGTAAGAACTGAATTTTATTCACCAATAGAGGATCTAAAAATATTTAAACATCTTGAAACTGTAAATTGTACTGGAAAATCTTTTATAAAAGAGAATGAAAGCATAAAAAACCTTTTTGATATGACTCCGTATAAGTGGAGAAGTCCAAAAGAGGGAGTAGATAGATTGTTTAGTTTAGATAACTTAGAGATAACAATAGATGTAAATATTGATATTTTTCAAAAGGATTAAATTATGATATTGGGAATAGGAAATGATATTGTCGAGATATCAAGAATAGCAAAAGCTATATCAAATGAGAAATTTTTAAAACGTGTTTATACAGAAAAAGAGATTGAGATTATAAGTAAAAAGGGGAACTCTGAAGCTAGCTATGCTGGGAGATTTTCAGCTAAAGAGGCTATATCAAAAGCTTTAGGGACAGGGGTCAGGAATTTTAATTTAACAGATATTGAGATACTAAATGATGAACTAGGAAAACCTTTTGTTGTTTTTAAAAATAATCTTTTAGAGATAATGAAAGGGAAAAAAATTGAAATTTCTATTTCACATTCTAGAGAATATGCTACTGCAATAGCAATATTAATAGAGAAGGAGTGATAAAATATGGTGACAAAAGAATTTTATAATGAACTTGAAGAGTATATAAATAGTTTAAAAGATAAAAAAGATGATGTTAAAATTTTAAACTTTGTAATAGAAAAATTAGATAGTATTCCTATGGAAGTTCAAAAATTTATAGCAGAAAAAACAGGACTTATGGAAATTTCTATTGAAAATACAATTAATTTTTATCCTAAATTTAGAAATAAAGTGGCAGGAAAAAAAGTTAAAGAGGTTGCTATCTGTGTAGGAATGACTTGTGGAAGTTGGGGTAAGGGATATTATGATGAACTTGCTAAAATTCTTGAAATAGATGAAAAGGGAATTTCAAAGGATGGGAAAATCCAACTTACTACAAAAAGATGTTTTGGAAGATGTGCAAAAGGTCCAAATATGTCAATAGATGGAACTATATATAGTATGGTAACTATGGACGAGATAAAAAGAAGATTAAATTTAAAATAGGTATTGGGAGGAACTAACTTGGATATATTAGATATAAAAAGAGAGTTTGCAGAGTATAAACAAACAATAAATGATATTAGGGGGTCTCTTTGACTTAGAAAAGAGAGAGGTTAAGATAGCAGAATTAGAAAAGCAAACTATGGAAGAGAGCTTTTGGAATGATAAAAGAAAAAGTTCAGCTGTGATAAAAGAGATGAACGGAGAAAAAGAGATAGTTGCAGAGTATAAAAAACTTGAAGCTGAAGTTGGAGAAGAGGAAGTTTTAATAGATTTTGTTGAGATGGGAGAGGAAGAGTTTCAAGAGGAGTTAGAGGAGAAACATAAGATTCTTGGAAAGGATTTAGATCATTTTGACACAAGACTTCTTTTAGATGGAGACTATGACTCTAATAATGCTATTGTGACAATACACTCAGGAGCAGGGGGAACAGAAGCTTGTGACTGGGCAGATATGTTATATAGAATGTATTCAAGATGGTGTAATGATAAAAAATATAAGATAAGTGAGATGGACTTTATGCCTGGGGATAGTGTAGGGATAAAATCAATTACTTTCTTAGTTGAAGGAAATAATGCTTATGGATATTTAAAAAGTGAAAAGGGGATTCATAGATTAGTAAGAATCTCTCCTTTTGATGCTAACAAGAAAAGACATACATCTTTTGCCTCTGTGGAAGTGGTGCCAGAGGTTGATGAGAGTGTTGAGGTTAATATAAAACCTGAAGATTTGAGAATTGATACATATAGAGCTAGTGGAGCTGGGGGACAACATGTTAATATGACAGACTCAGCTGTTAGAATAACTCACTTACCAACTGGAATTGTTGTAACTTGTCAAAGAGAGAGATCTCAATTGAGCAACAGAGAAACAGCAATGAAGATGTTACAATCAAAGCTTTTAGAGGTTGAATTAAAGAAAAAAGAGGAAGAGATGAAGAAAATTCAAGGAGAGCAAAGTGAGATTGGTTGGGGTAACCAAATAAGATCATATGTTTTCCAACCTTATACTTTAGTGAAAGATCATAGAACATCTGCTGAATCTGGAAATATAAAAGCTGTTATGGATGGAGATATAGATATCTTTATAAATGGATATTTAAGATGGAATAAAGCTAAATAATTAAAGTGAAATAAATTATTCCTAACATCAAGTTGACGTAATTTGGAAGTGAATATTAGAAGCCCTCAGTGAAATGAAGTTAAGAAAATGCAACGTGTTTGAGCGAAGTTTACGAAGCGAGTTTTGCATTTTCAACGGAATGAGCTATCGGGATTCTTTATTCACTGACATGGAGACAACTTGATGTTAAAAAAGAAATTTAGTTAACTGAACTTGACTAATAATCGTTAATGCAAAGGGACTTTGTCAAAACATGGCGATATACAAAAAAATGACCTTAGTTTAGTTATATTATAGTTTATTCAAATAGTATATAGAAAAAATAATAAAACTATGTTAAAATATATGGTAAATTAAAAAACAAAAGGGGTGAAACAATGGAAAAGAGAGTAAGAACAAGAATAGCGCCATCACCTACTGGAGACCCACACGTAGGAACAGCCTATATTGCACTTTTCAACTTAGCTTTTGCAAAGGTAAATAATGGAGATTTCATATTAAGAATAGAGGATACTGACCAGAACAGATATACAGCAGGATCAGAGCAAATGATTTTTGATGCATTACACTGGCTTGATCTTAGCTATGCAGAAGGTCCAGATGTTGGTGGAGAGTATGGACCATACAGACAATCTGAAAGATTTGAAATCTATGGAGATTATGCAAGACAATTAGTAGAAAAAGGTGGAGCATACTACTGCTTCTGTATTCAAGACAGACTTGAAAAATTAAGAGAAAGACAAAAAGCTATGGGAAAAGCTCCTGGATATGATGGACATTGTAGATCTCTTACTAAAGAAGAAATTCAAGCTAAATTAGATGCTGGAGAACCTTATGTAATCAGATTAAAAATGCCTTATGAAGGGGAAACAGTTATAAAAGATAGATTAAGAGGAGATATCGTATTTGAAAATAATAAAATAGATGACCAAGTTTTATTAAAAGCAGATGGATTCCCTACTTATCACCTAGCAAACGTTGTAGATGACCATTTAATGGGAATTACTCATGTAATAAGAGCTGAAGAATGGATAGCTTCAACTCCTAAACATATTCAATTATATAAAGCATTTGGTTGGGATGCACCTGAATTTATTCACATGCCTCTACTTAGAAATGCAGATAGAACAAAAATATCAAAAAGAAAAAATCCTGTATCATTAAACTGGTATAGAGATGAAGGATATCTAAAAGAAGGAATTGTAAACTTCTTAGGATTAATGGGATACTCTTTTGGAGAAAACAAAGAGATATTCACATTACAAGAGTTTGTTGAAAACTTCAACATTGATAAAGTTTCACTTGGAGGACCAGTATTTGACCTTGTAAAACTTGGATGGGTAAACAACCACCACATGAGATTAAAAGATCTTGATGAACTTACAAAATTAACTGTTCCTTTCTTCCAAAAACAAGGATATGTTGGAGAAAATGTAAGTGAAAAAGAATATGAAGCTATTAAGAAAATGGTAGCAATTTTAAGAGAATCAGCACAAACAATGAAACAAATAGCTGTTGAAGCAGCTTGTTACTATCAAGATGAATTTGAACTTCCAGTTGTTACTGAAGAAATGAACAAGAAAGAGAGAAAAAGTGTTGAAAAATTAAATGCTTCTATTGAAGATCCAGTTGGAAAAGAAGCTATAAAACTATTTATCTCTAAACTTGAAAAATGGGAAAAAGAAGAGTTCACAGTTGATGAAGCTAAAGATCTTCTTCATTCAGTAATGGATGAAATGGGAGAAGGACCAGCAAAAGTATTTATGCCTTTAAGAGCTGTAATCACAGGACAAGCTAGAGGGGCAGATCTATTCAATGTACTTTATATCATAGGAAAAACAAGAACATTAAATAGAATTAAAACTATGGTTACTAAATACAACGTGTTATAATAATTTTTAAATGTCAAAGGGAATTTTCTCTTTGGCATTTTTTTATTAATTAGTTATTAAGAAAAACATAATAAAATCAATATAATCTATTTTATATCCTAAAGTAAACAAAAAAATTGAACAAAGAAAAAAATTGACTTAATAAACGAATAAGTATATATTATATACTAAAGATAAAATTACTATTTTTATATTAATAAAGTAGTATAAAATTAAGACAAGGAGGGAAAAATATGATTATAAAATTAATAGGAGTACTAATTATTGTAATCGGATTTATGTTAAAACTTGATACTATAGCAGTTGTTTTAGTAGCAGGATTAGCTACTGGACTTGTGGCTGGTATGGGATTTGTTGAGATTTTAGAAGTTTTAGGGGGAGCATTTGTTTCAACTAGATATATGACACTTTTACTTTTAACTTTAGCTCTTGTAGGAATACTTGAAAGAAATGGATTAAGAGAGAGAGCAGAGATGTGTATTTCAAAACTTAAAGGTGCAACTTGTGGAAAAGTATTAAGTATCTATGTTGTAATTAGAACAATAGCAGCTATCTTATCTTTAAGAATAGGAGGACATGTTCAATTTATTAGACCACTAGTTTATCCAATGGCTAAAGGAGCAGCAGAAAAAGAAGGAAAACTTAGTGTAGAATTAGATGAAGAGCTAAAAGGACATGTTAATGCAGTAGAAAACTATGGAAACTTCTATGGACAAAATGGATTTATAGCAGGGGCAGGAGTATTATTAATAGTAGGAACTTTAAAAGAATTAGGAATCTCAAATATAGAGGCTTACTCTGTAGCTAAATCTAGCTTAATAATGGCAGTTCTATCAGTAATAATTTCTATTATTAGAAACTATATGTTTGATATGAAGATAAAAAGAAGTAAGTAGGATGGTGAATAATAATGGTAAATACTATATTAGAAATTATGTATATATTCTGTGGAATTGTTTTAATAGTATGTGGAATTTATGCTTTAAATGATAAAGGAAATAGTAAAAGACTAGGAAGTGCTCTATTTTGGATATTATTTGGTATTTTATTTATGGCAGGACCATATTTAAATAAAGCTTTAGTAGGGGCTATGCTATTAGTAATGGGAATTTTAACAGCTACTAAAAGTGTATCAGTAGGATCGTTGATTAATAGTTCTGAAGAGTTTAGAAAAGCTAAAGCAAAAGAGATAGGAAATAAGATTTTTATACCAGCTATATCAGTTGGAGTGGGAGCATTTGCAGTAGCTCAATTTACAAAATTAGGTGGACTTGTAGGATTAGGAATAGGAGCATTAGTTGGACTTATTTTAACAATGATTGTAACTAAAGAAAATCCTAAATATATTCCATATGATTCAAGTAGAATGTTACAACAAATGGGACCAACAGTTATATTACCACAACTTCTAGGAGCTTTAGGAGCTGTATTTGCTAAAGCAGGAGTAGGAGAGGTTATTGCAACTATGATGGGAGGAGTTATTCCAGAAGGAAGCAGACTTTTTGGAGTAATTGGTTACTGTGTGGGTATGGCAATATTTACAATGATAATGGGAAATGCCTTTGCAGCTTTTGCAGTAATAACAGCAGGGGTAGGAGTTCCTTTTGTTATAGGACTTGGAGCTAATCCAGCATTAGTAGGAGCTTTAGGATTAACAGCAGGTTATTGTGGAACTTTAATGACACCTATGGCAGCAAACTTTAATATTGTTCCAACATCTATATTGGAGATGAAAGATAAAAATGGAGTAATAAAAGCACAAATACCACAAGCATTGATATTATTAGTATTACACATAGTAGTAATGTATTTCTTTGCTTTTTAGTTTAAGATAGAAATTAGAATATTTTAGGAGGTAAAAATGAAAGTATTGATAACAGGTTTTGATCCATTTGGAGGAGAAAAAATAAACCCAGCTTGGGAGGCAGTAAGAGCATTACCAGATAATATAGATGGAATAGAAGTAGTAAAATTACAAATACCAACTGTATTTAAAAAATCAGCAAAAAAACTTTTTGAAAATATAGATAGTGTTAAACCAGATGTAGTTATTTGTGTAGGACAAGCTGGTGGAAGATATGAATTTTCTGTAGAGAGAGTAGCAATCAATGTAGATGACGGAAGAATACCAGATAATGATGGATATCAACCAGTAGATTCTCCAGTTTTTGAAGATGGAGAAAATGCTTATTTTTCTACTTTACCAATAAAAGCTATAGTTGAAGAGGTTAAAAAAGCTGGTATTCCAGCAGCAGTATCAAATACAGCAGGAACATATGTATGCAACCATATTATGTATTCTCTACTTTATTATTTAAATAAAAATAATCTAAATATAAAAGGAGGATTTATTCATGTTCCTTTTATACCTGAACAAGTAGTTGAAAAGAAAAATACACCTTATATGGAATTAACTAGAATAACTAAAGCATTAGAGATCTCTATAAAAGCTATTAGAGATTATGAAAAAGATCTTGTTATATCTGGTGGAAAAGAGTTTTAATATTTCTTTTAGGCTATTGCAGATAAAAATGCAATAGCCTTTTTTTAATAAACTATAATTTCCAAAAGTAGAGGAGTGTAAACGACTACTACTTTTGAGACGCAGAAACGGAGTTTCTGTGAACTTTAAATTAATTAGAGTTTTTCCTAATATCAGCTAAATGTAATTTGGAGAAGAATATTAGAGAGAGTCGCGAAATCTGACGCTAAAAATTCCGACGTGTTTGAGGCGAAGCTGAGTTTTGGAATTTTAGTCAGATGAGTATTACTCTCTCTTTATTCTTTGACATGGAATTTAGCTGATATTTAAAAGAAATAGAGATAACTAAAATTGACTAATAGTCGCTAAATACAAAGGTACTTTGTCAAAACCTAACGATACATAAGAAAAAATAAATTTAGTTAAATATATTATAGTTTGAAAAATAATAACTTCTTTGGAAGAAAAATAGTCTAATAAAAAAATAGGATATTTTTCATATACTTAATAAAGAAATTCTACAATAAAGAAAAAAATTGTGTTATAATAATATAAAAGCAAATCTTTTTGCAAGGAGGATGATCATAAGTTGTTAGGAGCAGAATTATTGAAAACAGAAATATTTAGAGATTATAGCAACAAAGATCTTATTAAAGAAGAGGAAAGTTTAAGATTTTCACTTTTAGAAAATCCTCAAGATATAGAAAAATTAAGAGAATTAGCAATAGTATTATATAATAAAAAAGATTACAGTGGAGCAATCAATTTATATGAAAGATTAGCAAAAATGAAACCAGAAAGTTATGAAGTTTTTGCTTTTTTAGGATATCTTTATTATGAAGAAGAAAATTATGCTAAATCAATAGAAAATTATGATATAGCATTGGAAATAAATCCAACAAGTTCTTTTGTTTATTTTTTATTGGGGAACTCTTATTCAAGAGCAGGATTGATTAAAGATGCTATCAATAGTTATGATTTTGCTATATTCTTAGATTTAGATATATATACTGCACATTTAGATTTTGCAAGAAAATATGAGGCTATAGGACAGAAAGAAAAAGCTTTAAAAGAATATATTATAGCTTATGAAATAGACCCAAGAGATAAAAAGATAGCTGAAGATATAGCTAGATTAAAATCTGAGCTTGGAAGAGGTTAAAGATTATTAATAGAAGGAAAAGGGTAACTTTTCTTTCTATTTTTGATTTTTAATTTAAAAATAAGGAGAAAATAATGCAGAGTATTTCATTAGGTTTTATATTGATTATATTCCTATTTATAGGAGTAACATTTGGGTTTAATAGAGCAGTAGCTTCAATCCCATTTTTGTTTTTTATATTTGTATTAGTATGGTTTTTTGGTTGGTTTGTAATGGCATTTTGGCCGCTTATATTGATAATAGTACTTATAAACTATCTGTCAAATAAGAATAATCCTAAAACGACAAAGAGAAGAACATATTATTATAAATTTGATAGGACAGAGGACTTTGATGAGTTTTTCCGTAAGGCTGGGCAACAAAGTGGAGGGTATTCATATGGAGGTTCAACTGGAGGAAATCCTTTTGGTTATGCAGAGGATAAAACAAAATATTATAAAGTGTTAGGTGTTAATCCTAATGCAACAAAAGAGGAGATTAAAAAAGCTTATAGGGAGTTGGTAAAACAACACCACCCAGATAAATTTACAAATGCTCCTGAGGAAGAAAGAGCATATCATGAGAAAAGAATAAAAGAGATAAATGAGGCTTATGATAAATTATCAAAAGATTTTTCTTAACTTGAAATACATAGGAAGCTATGGTATAATGAAACTGTGTGCTTAACATTAAGGAAAATTAAGTCAGCCTTAACATCAAAGGAGAAATTATGAAACTAAAAACATTGATTTTAGCTGCGGGAAAAGGAACTAGAATGAAATCAGAACTTCCAAAAGTTATTCATAAAGTAAATGGAGTTCCAATGATTTCAAAAATAATAAGTGTTCTTAATGGATTGGAGCCAGAAGAAAATATATTAATACTTGGACATAAAAAAGAAGAGGTATTAAAAGTAGTTGGAGAAGAGGCAGATTATGTTGTTCAAACTGAACAATTAGGAACTGGACATGCTGTAATACAAGCAAAGGAAAAACTTGCTGATTATGATGGAGATGTAATGGTTCTTTGTGGAGATACACCACTATTAAGAGAGGAAACTTTAAGAGATTTATATAATTTCCATAAAGAGAGTGGAGCTGTAACAACAATACTAACATCTATATATGAAAATCCATTTGGATATGGAAGAATAGTTAAAGAAGATGGATTAGTAAAGGCTATTGTTGAAGAAAAAGAGGCAACTCCAGAGGTTAAAAAGATAAAAGAGGTAAATGCAGGAGTTTACTGTTTCAATAGCAGAGAGCTATTTAATGCTTTAGCTAAGATAAATAATAACAATGAAAAAGGTGAATACTACCTAACTGATGTTATTGGAATACAAGTAGGAGAAGGAAAAAAAGTTCAAAGCTTTGTATTAGAAGATAATATGGAGATATTAGGAGTTAATTCAAAAGTTGAATTAGCACAAGCTTCAGAAGTTTTAAGAGGAAGAAAAAATCTTGAACTTATGGAAAATGGAGCTATATTAATAGATCCAAAAGCTACTTATGTAGAGGAAAGTGTAAAAGTTGGAAAAGACACTGTAATCTATCCTGGAGCTGTACTTCAAGGAGATACAGTAATTGGAGAAAATTGTGAGATTTTAGGAACTACTAGAATTATAGATAGTGTTCTTGGAAATAATATAAGAATAGAGAGTTCAGTAATTGAAGAGAGTCAAATAGATGACTATGTAACAATGGGACCTTTTGCTCATTTGAGACCAAAAACTCATTTAAAAGAAAAAGTTCACATTGGAAACTTTGTGGAAGTTAAAAAATCTACTCTTGAAAAAGGAGTAAAAGCTGGGCATTTAACATATTTAGGAGATGCTCAAGTTGGAGAAGATACTAATATAGGAGCAGGTACAATTACTTGTAACTATGATGGTAAAAACAAATTTAAAACAGTTATAGGTAAAAATTCATTTATAGGAAGTGATTCAATGTTAGTTGCTCCTGTAAATATTGGGGAAAATTCTTTAGTAGGAGCTGGATCTGTTATAACTAAAGACGTTCCTGAAAATTCATTAGCTGTATCAAGAAGTAAGCAAATCATTAAAAATGACTGGAGGAAATAAAAAATGTTAAAATCTGAAAATGTTAAGATTTTTGCTGGAACATCAAACGTAGAATTAGCTAAGAGAATAGCAGATTGCTATGGACTACCACTAGGAGAGGCTGAAGTAGTTAGATTTAAAGATGGAGAAGTATTCGTTAAAATTGACGAAACAGTAAGAGGAAGAGATGTATTTGTTGTTCAACCTACATCTGAACCAGTAAACGAAAACTTAATGGAATTACTTGTATTTATCGATGCATTAAAAAGAGCATCTGCAAAAAGTATCAATGTAATTATCCCTTACTATGGTTATGCTAGACAAGATAGAAAATCAAGTCCCAGAGAACCAATTACTTCTAAATTAGTAGCAAACTTATTAACAACAGCAGGAGCAAGCAGAATAGTTACTATGGACTTACATGCTGACCAAATTCAAGGATTCTTTGATATCCCAGTTGATCACATGCAAGCACTACCATTAATGGTAAAATACTTTATGAAAAAAGGACTTTATGGAGATGATGTAGTTGTTGTTTCTCCAGATATCGGAGGAGTAAAAAGAGCAAGAAAACTTGCTGAATGGCTAGATTGTAAAATAGCTATCATCGACAAAAGAAGACCAAAACCAAATATGTCAGAAGTAATGAACCTAATCGGGGAAGTTCAAGGAAAAACAGCTATATTTATAGATGACATGATCGATACTGCAGGAACAATAACAAATGGAGCTTCTGCAATTATAGAAAGAGGAGCTAAAGAAGCTTATGCTTGTTGTACACACGCTGTATTCTCTGATCCAGCTATTGAAAGATTAGCAGCTTCACCTTTAAAAGAAATTATAGTTACTGACTCTATAGCTTTACCAGAAAGAAAGAAACTTGATAAAATAACAGTTCTTTCAGTAGATGAAATCTTCTCTGAAGCAATTAGCAGAATTGTTAACAACCAATCAGTTTCTGAATTATTTGAAAAAGTTGAAGGAAAAAGAACAAACAAATAATTGAGAGAATAAAATAATTTTATTAAAAAGCTAGTAGTTTTACTAGCTTTTTATTTATATATATGATAAAATTATTAATATTTTAAAAAATAAATTTTATCAGATAAGGTGCTAATCATGGATAAAAAAGAATATAATGCTTTAAATATTAATTATGAAGAGATTGAAAGATATTTGAGAGCAGGAAAATTAATAATCTATCCTACAGATACAGTGTATGGTGTAGGGGGCATTATAGAATCAGAAGAAACTATAGAAAATATATATAAAGCTAAAGAGAGAAATTTTAAATCTCCATTGATAGTATTGGTAAGTGATGTGGAGAAAATAGAGAAAATAGCTTATATAAATGAAAAAAATAGAGAAAAAATAGAAAAGTTAATAAAAAGATTTTGGCCAGGTGGACTTACAATAATTTTAAAAAGAAAAGATAATGTACCTGATATAATGGTTTCAGGAGGGGCAACAGTTGGAGTTAGAATGCCAGAACATGAAATTGCTCTAAATATAATATCAAGAGCTGGAGGAATGTTACCAACAACAAGTGCCAACATTTCAGGAGAGGCTACTCCTAAAAGTTATTTAGAACTTTCTGAAGAGTTTAAAAGTCGGGTAGATATAATAGTTGATGGTGGAGAGTGTCCAATTGGAAGTGCCTCTACTATAATAGATATGAGTGATGAGCCAAAAATATTGAGGCTAGGTGCCATATCAGTTGAAGAGATAGAAAAAGTGATTGGAAAAATTAACGGGGAGGAAAAAAATTAATGAAACCACAAAGAGTAAATCCAAATATGATGAATCCTATGGAGATGAACAACATGTCTGCTATGATGGGTATGATGAACAATCTTCAAAGAATAGGAAAAGGAAAAAGAAAATATAAAGTAACTTTAGATAAAAATAGTAAAAAGTTTTTAGCTAAATTTATGGAAGAGGTTAAAAAACAATTTGCAACAAGTCCATTAGGAGCTCAAGGGCAAAATGTTTCTGATTTCTTTAGCTATGTAAAAGAATTAGCAGATTCTAAAGATCAAACAGAGCTTATGTTAAGCTTTGAAGAGTATGAATTCCTAAAAAGAATGCTTATTGATTCAATAAGAGGAATGGAAGGAATGGAATTCAAATGGTACCAATTTGTAAAAAAAGGTATGATAAAATTAATGACAAAACAATATAGAGAGATATTGAAACAATTTAAATAGTTTGAGAGAGGGAATTATAAATCCCTCTTTTTTCATATTAATAGAAATAAAAATACAATTTGTTTTTTTATTAGGATATGTGATATTATTGAATTAGGGTTAATACAATAATAACTAGGGGTGGTTTTTTATGAAATCTTTAATGAAAAACATATTAGTATTAAATCAGAAAACTCTTTTAATCACTTTTAAAGAGATTGAAAAATCAACAGGGGAAGATTTAGCTTATCTAGTTTCAAATCTAAAAAATTTAGATGAGTTAAATGAAAATATTTTAAAAGAAAATAAAATTGAAGTGGAAGAGCTAAAATTAGAGGTTTTAAAAGTAAAAGAAGTTCTTAGAATAGTTGAGGATTATAGAGATAAAAAAATAGAAAAACCTCAATTATTAAAGGAATTAGAAAATATAAAAAATAAAAAAGTTGAGATAAAAAAAGTTGAAAAAGCTAGAAAAGAAGATTTAGAAGAGATATTTAAAATGTTAAGAAGAGATCTTGTAACAGATAGAGTTCATATAGATATGAATGAATTAGCTGAATTTGAAGAAACTGAAGATGCTTTGATGTTCTGTAATAAAATTCTAGATCCATACTTAGATAGATATTTTAAAGGTGGAAACTATTCTAATGAAGAGAGAGATGAGATGAAAGATAGGATATTTGATATAGTAAGAGGATAGAAAAATCCCCAGATAGCAGGAAAGTTATCTGGGGTTATTTTTTTATCTATAAGCATTACCAATAAGTCCAACAGCCTCTTTAGCTCTCATTACCTTTTCTCTAGCAATAGCTCTAGCTTTTTTAGCTCCTTCATGAAGTACTTCTTCAACATAAGCTCTGTTCTCTACAAGTTTTTCTCTTTTTTCTCTAGCTTCTCCAAAGTATTCTAAGATAGCATTAAGAAGCTCAGTCTTAGCATGTCCATAACCGAAGTTTCCAGCTAGGAATTTTTCCTTTAGTTCATTTTGTTTCTCAATAGAAGCAAAAAGTGCATAGATTTTAGCTATATTGTTATCTGGATTTTTAGGCTCTTCTAGTGGAGTAGAATCTGTAACAATACTCATAACCTGTTTTTTAAGCTCTTTTTTAGAAGCAAACATATTGATAGTATTACCATAAGATTTACTCATTTTTTGTCCGTCAGTTCCAGGAATAACAGCTACTGAATCAAGAATTAGTGGTTCTGGAAGTTTAAATAGATCAACTCTATATTGTTGGTTAAACTTCATTGCAATATCTCTAGTCATCTCAAGATGTTGTTTTTGATCTTTTCCTACTGGAACAACATCTGTATCATAGATTAGAATATCAGATGCCATAAGAATAGGATAAGTCATAAGTCCAGCATTTGGTGAGAATCCTTTAGCAATTTTATCCTTATATGAATGTCCTCTTTCAAGTAATCCTACTGGAGTTACATTTGAAAGAAGCCAAGATAATTCAACATGTTCAGGGATATCTGATTGTAAGAATATTGTAGATTTTTGAGGATCTAAACCTAGTGCAAGATAATCTAAAACAATATTATATGAATTTTCTTTTAAAGCTTTTGGATCAGTTAGAGAAGTTAAAGAATGATAGTCAGCTATGAAATAAAATCCTTCATAATTCCCACTGTTTTGATTTTTAACAAACTGGCTAATAGCACCAAAGTAGTTTCCTAGATGTAGAATACCACTGGGCTGAATACCAGATAAACTTCTTTTCATAGAAAGCCTCCTAAAATATAAATATATCTAACATAGTACCATATCTAAAAAAAAAATTCAATAATACTGATTTTTTTAAAATTGTAGTATAATTAATTATACAGTTCAATAAAAATTATGGAGGGATACAAAATGAATTATTATGCTGGAGTAGATCTAGGAGGAACAAATACTAAAATAGGAATTTTAAATAGAGAGGGGGATATTTTAAAAAGTAGAATAATAAAGACTTTATCAGCAGAGGGAGTAGATAATACTTTAGAGAGAATTTGGAAAACAATACAGGAGTTAGCTCAAGAACTTGATATAAATATAAAAAATATTAAGGGAATTGGGCTTGGAATACCTGGACCAGTGTTAGAACAAAGTATAGTAGCATTTTTTGCTAATTTCCCTTGGGAAAGAAATATCAATATAAAAGAGAAACTGGAAAAACTTACAGGAATTGAAACAAAACTTGATAATGATGCCAATATTATAGCTTTAGGAGAAGCTAAATATGGAGCAGCTAAAGGAAGTAAAAGTAGTGTAACAGTGGCACTAGGAACAGGAATAGGTGGAGGAATCTATATAGATGGTAAATTAGTTTCTGGGGCTAAAGGTGCAGGTGGAGAAGTAGGACACATGAAAATAGTAAAAGATGGAAAACTATGTGGATGTGGACAAAGAGGATGTTTTGAAGCATATGTTTCTGCTACTGGATTAATAAGAGAAGCTGTTTCAAGATTGACAGTAAATAAACAAAATCTTCTTTATAAGATGATAGATGGAGATTTGATGAAACTAGAAGCTAAAGATATTTTTGATGCAGCTAGAGAGGGAGATGCTTTTTCATTAGATTTAGTAGATTATGAAGCAGAGTATTTAGCTTTAGGAATAGCTAATATTTTAAATATAATAAATCCTGAGGTTGTAGTTTTAGGTGGTGGAGTAGCTTTAGCTGGAGATATTCTATTGAATCCATTGAGAGAAAAATTAAGTAAGTATGCTCTACCAGTAACTTTAGAAGAATTGAAAATAGTTCAAGGTGTATTAGGAAATGAAGCTGGGATTAAAGGAGCAGTTGGATTATTTAACTAATTAATTGAAAAGAAAAGAGAAAATCAAGAAAAAAATGGTAAAAATTAAAAACTAAATATCTTTAGTTTAAAAAGTTTTCATAAAAACAAAATAACGGTATTGACAAAGTTGAGATAAAAGATTATATTTATAGTGATAGTATAAAAATAAAATTTTAACTTCGTAAACAAATTATAAAGTTCTAATTTTAAACAGTACACACTATATAAAATCTCAGGAGGTATTTTGGTATGAAGAAAACAAGTTTAATACTAGGAGCATTATTATTAGCAGCAGGACTAACTGGTTGTGGAGATAAAAAAGAAGCTGCTCCAGCAGAAAAAGCAGCAGAAGCACCAAAAGCTGAAAAAAAATTAAACATAGGATTTACAGCTTATAAATATGATGACAACTTTATCGCTCTATACAGAAAAGTTGTATTAGCAGAAGCTGACAAAGTAAAAGATAAAGTTGAGTTATCAATGGTTGACTCTCAAAATGCTCAACAAACTCAAAATGACCAAATAGATGTAATGCTTTCTAAAGGAACAGATGCATTAGCTATTAACTTAGTTGACCCAGCAGCAGGACAAACAGTTATGGAAAAAATTAAAGCTGAAAATGTTCCAGTTGTATTCTACAATAAAAAACCTGCAAAAGAAGTTTTAGATGCTTATGATAAAGCTTACTATGTAGGAATCGACCCTAACGCTCAAGGAATAGCTCAAGGGGAACTTATTATGAAAGCTTGGAAAGCTAACCCTGAATTAGACTTAAATAAAGATGGAAAAATTCAATATGTTATGATTAAAGGAGAACCTGGACATCCAGATGCTGAAGCAAGAACTATCTACTCAGTAAAAACTCTTAACGATAAAGGAATTGAAACTGAAGAACTTCATCTAGACGCTGCTATGTGGGATACTGCAATGGCAAAAGATAAAATGGATGCATGGTTATCAGGACCTAACGGAGATAAAATTGAAGTTGTAATTTGTAACAATGATGGAATGGCTCTAGGAGCTATCGAATCAATGAAAGCTATGGGTAAAAACCTTCCAGTATTTGGAGTTGACGCATTACCAGAAGCTCTTGTAAAAATTGAAGCTGGAGAAATGGCTGGAACAGTTCTTAACGATGCTAATGGACAAGGAAAAGCAACTTGGGATATGGTTGTAAACTTAGCAGGAGGAAAAGCTCCTACTGAAGGAACTGAATGGAAACTTGATGGAAAAGAAATCTTAATTCCTAGTATCGGAATTGACAAAGAAAATGTAGCACAATTCAAATAAGATGAAATTATAAAACATTAAATTAGAGGGGAGATTGTTTTGTAACATCTCCCCTTTAAATAAAGAACGACAGAGTAACAAAAGGAGACACGATGAAAAATTTAGAATATATTCTTGAGATGAACAATATTTCTAAAGAGTTTCCGGGGGTAAAAGCGTTGGATGGGGCTAACTTAAAAGTAAGACCACATTCTGTTCATGCATTAATGGGTGAAAATGGAGCTGGAAAATCTACTTTAATGAAATGTTTGTTTGGAATTTATGAAAAAGATGGTGGAAATATATTATTCGATGGGAAAGAAATAAACTTCCACTCTGCAAAGGAAGCACTTGATAATGGTGTTTCAATGGTTCACCAAGAACTTAACCAAGTTTTACAAAGAAATGTGTTAGATAATATATGGTTGGGAAGATATCCTAAAAAAGGTTTCTTTATAGATGAAAAAAAAATGTATGAGGATACTAAAAAGATATTTGAAGATCTAGAAATAGATGTAGATCCTCGTGCAAAAGTAGCTGACTTAGCAGTTTCTGAAAGACAAATGATAGAGATTGCAAAGGCAGTATCATATAATTCGAAAATAATCGTGATGGACGAACCTACTTCTTCACTTACTGAAAAAGAGGTTGCACATCTGTTTAAAATTATAAATAAATTGAGAGATAAAGGTTGTGGAATTGTATATATTTCACATAAGATGGAAGAGATAAAAGCTATATCAGATGATATCACTATTCTTAGAGATGGAAAATGGATAGCTACAGAATCAGTTGCTAATTTAACAACTGAACAAATTATCAATATGATGGTAGGAAGAGATCTGACAGATCGTTTCCCACCTAAAGATAACCAAGTAAAAGAGTGTATTTTAAAAGTAGAAGGACTTACAGCAGTACAACAACCATCTATTCAAGATGTTAGCTTTGAACTACACAAAGGTGAGATCTTAGGAATAGCAGGACTTGTTGGAGCTAAAAGAACTGATATAGTTGAAACAATATTTGGTATAAGAGAAAAAGCTGAAGGAAAAATTACTCTTAATGGAAAAGAGGTTAAAAATAAAACTCCTAATGAAGCTATAGAAAATGGATTTGCTCTTGTAACAGAGGAACGTAGAGCTACTGGAATTTACAGTATGCTAGATATACTGTTTAACTCTGCAATTTCAAATCTAGATAGTTATAAAAATAATTTTAAACTACTAGATAATAAGAAGATGGCTGAAGATACTCAATGGGTAATTGATAGTATGAGAGTAAAAACACCATCACAAAGCACAAGTATAGGATCACTTTCTGGAGGAAACCAACAAAAAGTTATTATAGGAAGATGGCTTCTAACTGAGCCAGATGTACTTATGCTAGATGAGCCTACAAGAGGAATAGACGTTTTAGCAAAATATGAAATTTATCAATTAATGATAGAACTAGCTAAAAAAGATAAGGGAATTATAATGATCTCTTCTGAAATGCCTGAGCTTTTAGGTGTTACAGATAGAATACTTGTTATGAGTAATGGTAGAGTTGCTGGAATAGTAAAAACATCAGAGACAACTCAAGAAGAGATTATGACTTTATCAGCTAAATATCTATAGGAAAAGGGAGAGTAAAAAATGAATATTCGTAAAAAAGATGGAAGTATAGATTTTAAAAAATTACTAATTCAAAGTGGATTGTATCTTGTACTATTTTTAATGTTGGTATTAATTGTTGCAAAAGAACCTTCATTCTTAAGTATAAGAAACTTTAAAAACATTATTACACAATCATCAGTTAGAGCAATTATAGCTCTTGGAGTTGCAGGACTTATTGTTACTCAAGGTACAGACCTTTCAGCAGGAAGACAAGTTGGACTTGCAGCAGTTATTTCAGCAACACTTCTTCAAGCTAGTACAAATGTTAATAAAGTTCTAGATATTGGAGAATTACCAGTAATAGTTGCTATTTTAGTTGTAACAGTAGTTGGAATGATCATTGGATCTATCAATGGATTAATAGTTGCAAAACTAAATGTTCACCCATTTATTGCTACTTTAGGTATGATGACAATCGTTTATGGAATGAACTCACTATATTATGACTCAGTTGGTAAAGCATCACCTATCTCTGGATTTAGTGAAGCATATAGTAACTTTGCTCAAGGAACTATTGGTTCAGGAAGTTTCTCAATATCATATTTAATTATATATGCTGCAATAGCAACAGTAATTATGTGGGTATTATGGAATAAAACAAAATTTGGTAAAAACGTATTTGCTGTTGGAGGAAACCCAGAAGCAGCTAAAGTATCGGGGGTAAACGTTACAAGAACATTAGTTGGAATTTATGCTCTATCAGGAATCTACTATGCATTTGGAGGATTACTAGAAGCAGGACGTATCGGTTCAGCAACTAACAACCTAGGAAACATGTATGAAATGGACGCAATTGCAGCTTGTGTAATTGGAGGAGTTTCATTCTATGGAGGAGTTGGAAAAATCTCTGGTATCATTACAGGAGTTATCATTCTACAAGTTATCAACTATGGATTAACTTATGTAGGAGTAAGCCCTTACTGGCAATATATCATTAAAGGTATTATAATAGTTGCAGCAGTTGCATTTGACTCTATTAAATATGCTAAGAAAAAATAATTAGGATTAAAAAATAGAATAAAATAAAAAAGTCTGGCTAAATAGTCAGACTTTTTTAATAACGACGATGAAAAATTTATGTTTAAAGTATATAAAAAAATTGTATAATATTCAACAAGAATTGAGACAAAAAAATATAATAAAAACGACATGGAGAATGAAAAATGCAAAATTGTGAGATAAAAACAAATGAAAATAATGAGGAGTTAGTACAGCACGGAGATTATGAGTTTCCTTGTGCTTTATATTTCTCAGATATAGACGTATATACAGCAAGTGAGATAGCATGGCACTGGCATAAGGAGATAGAGATAGTTGTATTATATGAAGGAAGAGTAGCTTTAGAAACAGAAAAGAAAAGTATTGTTTTACAAAAGGGAGATGGAGTATTTATAAACTCAGAGGAGCTACATTACTTTAAAAAAATAGGAGATGAAAAGTGCCTACTTGTATCATATGTTTTTGATAAAAGTTTTGTAGGAGGAGATAAGGGAAGTATTATAGAGAGAAAATACATAGAACCTTTAGTACAAAATAAAACATTGTCTCTTTTTAAATTTTCAAAAGATTTAAGTGAACAGTTGGTAAAAGCTTTTTTTCAATATGAGGAGAAGAGGTTTGGAAGTGAAGTAATTATAAGAAATATTTTAAGTTTAGTTTTATTGGAGATAATAGTTGAGAATAAAGAGAAATTAATAGAAACAAAGACATATAAAAACTTAGATAGCCAGAGGATAAAAGGGATGTTAGATTTTATTCAAAAAAATTACTCTAATGAACTTACTTTGAAGGAGATAGGAGAGTCAGTATTTATAGGAGAAAGGGAGACATTGAGATGTTTTGCTAGAACAATAGGAATCTCACCAATAGAGTATTTAAAAAAGTATAGGGTAACTGTGGCAGCTAATCTTCTTACAACGACAGAATTGCCTGTTACAGAGATTTGTATACAGTGTGGCTTTAATAGTCCTAGCTACTTTTCAAAATCCTTTCAAAAGGTATTTGGTGTGACTCCAAGAGTGTATAGAAAGGATAGATAGAAGATATTAAAATTTATTAAAAAAGATGATATAATTAGATAAAAAATAGAAAAGGTGAGAAAGATGATAACTGGAGAGATTAAAAATAAAGTAGATAAGATGTGGGAATACTTTTGGACAGGAGGTTTAACAAACCCTGTTGATGTAATTGAGCAATTAACATATCTTATCTTTATGAAAAGATTGGACCAAGAGGAGATAAAAAAAGAGAGAGAAGAGAGAGAATTAAGTGTTCTTTTTGGAAATATGGATATTAAATATGTTTTTGATGAGGAACATCAAGATATTAGATGGAGTAGACTTATTCAGTTGGGATCACCAAAAGAGTTATTTGAAAAGGTGAGAACAGAGGCTTTTGAATTTATAAAGGAACTAGATGATAATAAAGAGAGTATTTTTTCACAATATATGAAAAATGCTATTTTTAAAGTGCCAACACCAGCAGTTTTACAAAATACTATGGACACAATAGAGGAGATATTTAATATGCCTCAAATGACAGAGGATAAAGATACAAAGGGGGATCTATATGAGTATCTTCTTTCTAAACTTTCAACATCAGGAACAAATGGACAGTTTAGAACTCCTAAACATATAATAAATATGATGGTTGAGCTTATGAAACCAACAACAGATGATATAATAATTGATCCTGCATGTGGGACATCGGGGTTTCTAGTAAGCTCAATAGAGTATATTAAGAGAAATTACAAAGAGGAGTTAGCAACAGATGATAAAATCTATGAGCATTTTACAAATAATATGATACATGGAAATGATACAGATGCTACAATGCTTGGAATCTCTGCAATGAATTTAATGCTACATGATATAACATCACCTAAATTAACAAGAATTGACTCTCTATCAACAGAGTATACTGAAGAGGATAAATATTCTCTAGTTCTAGCCAATCCACCATTTAAAGGAAGTGTAGATGCTGAGCTACTATCAAATACTCTTACACGTGTGGTAAAAACTAAGAAAACAGAACTTCTTTTTATAGCTCTATTTTTAAGAATGTTAAAAATAGGAGGGCGTGGAGCAGTAATTGTTCCTGACGGGGTACTATTTGGTTCATCAAATGCACATAAAAATTTAAGAAAAGAGTTAATTGAAAACAACCAATTAGAAGCAGTTATCTCAATGCCAAGTGGAGTGTTTAAACCTTATGCAGGGGTTTCAACAGGGATACTTATTTTTACAAAAACAGGTAATGGAGGAACTGATAAAGTATGGTTCTATGATATGACAGCCGATGGTTACTCATTAGATGATAAGAGAAACCCAGTAGAAGAGAATGATATTCCAGATATTATTGAGAGATTTGGGAATTTAGAAAGAGAGATAGATAGAAAGAGAACTGAAAAATCTTTCTTTGTTCCTAAAGAGGAGATTGTAAATAATGATTATGATCTTTCAATTAATAAATATAAAGAGATTGTATATGAGAAAGTTGAGTATGATCCACCAGAAGTTATTATTGCTCGTATAGAGGAGCTATCAAAATCAATAGCTAAAAATATGGAAGAATTAAAAGTGATGTTAAATGAAGATATATAGTGAAGAATTAAAAAAAATAAAATTAATAGATGTTTTTGAAATAGTTCTTTCTGGAGAATGGGGAGAAGAAAATTTAGAAGATAATGAGAATACGGCCTATATAATTAGAACTACTAATTTTTTAAATGATGGAACTCTTGATGTAGAAAATAGAGAATTAGTTAAAAGAAAGATATCAAGGGAAAAAATAGATGAAAAACATTTAAAAAGAGGAGATATCATTATAGAAAAATCAGGAGGAAGTCCTAATCAACCAGTAGGAAGAGTAGTATATTTTGATATTGAGTCAGAAAAAAACTTTTTATGTAATAATTTTACTTCAATTTTAAGAGTAAAAGAGGGAATAGAACCCAAATATATATTTTATTTTTTAAAAGATTGTTATAAAAAAAGAATAGTATTAAAGTATCAAAATAAAACAACAGGTATAATTAATTTAAAATTACAAGACTATTTAAAAAATACAGAAATTCAATTACCAAATATAGAAATACAGAAGAAAATAGTAGAAATTTTAGATAAAGCTTTTTTAATAAATTCTTTATTAATTGAGAAAGAGAGAAGGATATCAGAATTAAATAAATGTCTATTTAGCTTTGCCACAAAAAGAGCTCGAAAGCTACTATTGAATGAAGTTGCAGATATAACTATGGGACAATCTCCTGATTCAAAATATTATAATACCTTAAAAGAAGGGTTACCATTTTTTCAAGGAAAAACAGAATTTGGAGAAAATTATATAAAAGAAATAAAATATTATTGTAGTTGCCCTTTAAAAATAGCAGAAGAAAATAGTATCTTAATGTCTGTAAGAGCACCTGTAGGAACAGTAAATATAAGTAAAGTAAGATGTTGTATAGGAAGAGGATTAGCTGCTATTATACCTAAAAAAATTGAAATGTTATATTTATTTTTTGCTTTAAAAAATCTTGAAAAAGAAATTGAGAGAAAAGGAGTAGGAAGTACTTTTAAAGCTATAACAAAAAAGGATATAGAGAAAATAGAAATTCCAATAATAGAAATCAAGGAGCAAGTTGATTTTGTAAATAGGATATTAAAAATAGAAAAATCAAAATTTGAACTTTTTAGAGGTGTCGCTTAATGAAAATAGTGAGATTAGAAGATGTATGCACTACAACAACATCAAATTTAACACTGAAAGAATTAGATAAAAATAATGGTGCCTATCCAGTATATGGAGCTAGTGGCTTAATAAAATACATAGATTTTTATAATCAAGATAAAGAGTATATTGGAATAGTAAAAGATGGAGCAGGAATAGGGAGAGTAATGCTTTTACCTAAAAATTCTTCTATTTTAGGAACTATGCAGTATATTTTTCCGAATGAAAATATAGATATAAAATATTTATACTTTAATCTCATAAAAATGAATTTAAAAAAATATTACTCAGGATCAACAATACCTCATATTTATTTTAAAGATTATAAAAAAGAAAAAATAAAGTTGTATAGTTTTGAAAAACAAAAGAAAATTGCAAAAATATTAGAAAATATATCTAATATTATAGAAAAAAAGAAACAAAAATTACAAGAATATGAGCTTTTAAGTAAATGTCTATTTATAAAAATGTTTAAAGAAAATTATGATAAAAAAAATTGGGAAAATTTTTCTTTAGAAGAAATAGTAGAAATTTGTTCAAGTAAAAGAGTTTTTTTAGATCAAATAGTTATGGAAGGAATTGATTTCTACAGGGGAACAGAAATAGGACTATTAAGTGAAGGGAAAAAAATTGAACCAAAATTATTTATTACAAAAGAACATTATGAAAATTTAATAGCAGAAACAGGAAAACCTAAAATAGGGGATTTATTATTACCTTCAATATGTAATGATGGGAAAATATGGTATGTAAATACAGAAAAACCATTTTATTTTAAAGATGGAAGAGTTTTATGGATTAAAGAAAGCGATAAAGTAAAGGGTAAATTTTTACAATATTTTTTAAGAAATGAATTTTTGATGAACTACAAAAAAATAGCATCAGGGACAACATTTTCAGAATTGAAAATTTTTTCTTTAAAAAAAATAAAAGTAAAGTTGCCACCAATAGAATTACAAAATCAATTTGCTGAAAGAGTAAAATTAATAGAAAAATCAAAATTTGAAATACAAAAATCAATAGAAGAAACACAAAAGCTTTTTGATAGTCTTATGGAAAAATATTTTGGATAGCCCCCTTTAAAATCAAAATTTTTACCTCTAAATTTTCTAAAAGCACAGGATTTAAGAATATTTAAAGTTGAATTATAAAAAATAAGATGCTAGAATCAGTGTAACTAATTAAATATATGGAGGGTTAATATGGTAGATACACTGATTTTAGAAATTAAACAGGATATGGCATCAATTTTAACTAATGGACAGTTAGAAAAATTAAATAGTGTCCTTGTTCATTATCTTTATAATCTTGAGATTACAAGAAAAGATGGGGTAGAAGAGGATAAAATAGAGAGAAATGAGGAGCTATTAAGTAGTTTTTTATCAGCTAAGCATGTAGAAGGTTGCTCAAAAAAATCTTTAGTATATTACAATGCAACTATAAAAAATATGTTGAAAAAATTGAATAAATCAATAAAACATATAACAACTAACGATTTGAGAGAGTATTTAGATAACTATCAAAAAGAGGGGAAAATTGGAAAGGTAACTATTGATAATATTAGAAGAATACTATCAAGTTTCTTCTCATGGTTAGAAGAGGAAGATTATATTTTAAAAAGTCCAGTTAGAAGAATTCATAAGGTAAAAACAGGTACAGTTGTCAAAGAGACATATAGTGATGAAGCTATGGAGATAATGAGGGATAGTTGTAAATCTTTAAGGGATTTAGCTATTATTGATATGCTCTCATCAACTGGAATGAGAGTTGGAGAATTAGTAAAATTAAATAGAGAAGATATTGACTTTGAAGGGAGAGAGTGTGTAGTTTTTGGAAAGGGAGATAAGGAGAGAAGGGTATATTTTGATGCAAGAACTAAGATACATCTATTAAATTATCTTAGAAGTAGAGAGGATAATGAATCGGCTCTTTTTGTATCCCTTTTAAAACCTCATAGAAGATTGCAAATAAGTGGTGTGGAGATAATGTTGAGACAGCTAGGGAAAAGATTGAATATTACAAAGGTACACCCACACAAATTTAGAAGAACTTTAGCTACTAAAGCTATTGATAAAGGTATGCCTATAGAGCAAGTTCAACAACTTTTAGGACATCAAAAGATAGATACTACTTTGCAATATGCTATGGTTAATCAAAATAATGTGAAGATATCTCATAGAAAATATATTGGATAATCTTTCTTTCAAAGAAATATCTTTAAAGTTAAAAATGGAGGTTTTATTTATGGGGAACTTTGATTTTTTAAAAAATAACTTTAAAGGTTTATATGAAGAGTGTAGAGAGGCAGAGGAAAATTGTTATATCAAACCTAGAACAAGTGTTTTTTATTCAAGAAGGGCACTTGAATTTTGTGTTGCCTTGATTTTTAAATTTGAGAAGATAGTAAAACCATATGGAGATCAGTTAAAAGATCTATTAAATAATTTTAAATTCAGAGAAATATTTGAAGATCCTAAACAGATAGATACATTGCACTTTATAAGAAAAATAGGAAATATGGCTGTACATGAAAACAGGATAATAGATTATGATATAGCACTTCAATGTGTAAAAATATTGTATGATTTAGCAGTATGGATAGATTATTGTTATGGTTCTCTTGAAGATGATAAGATTAAGTTTAATGAGGAGCTTATACCTAAAGGGAAGATTTTTAATGAGGAAAAAGTTGTTCTTTCTTATGAGAATAATTCTGTAGAAAATAGTGTTGAAAAAATTAAAGAGGTTCCAACTAAAAAACATACTATTCCAGTAACTCAAAAAACTACTTCTGAAAAAGAAACAAGAATAAAGTATATTGATGTTATGTTGAAAAAAGCTGGTTGGAAATTAGAGGATAAAAATGTAAGAGAGTATCCAGTAGAAGGAATTAGTAGCAAAACAGGAGCAGGAAAAGTTGATTATGTTTTGTGGGGAGATGATGGAACTCCTTTAGCAGTGATAGAGGCTAAGAAAACTGCTCGTGATCCTAGAGAAGGAAGAGAGCAAGTACAACAGTATGCTGAAGCTATAGAGAAAAAATTTAATTTTTATCCAGTGAGATTTTGTACAAATGGTTTTGAAACATATATTTACGATGATAAAGAAGCAGTAGAAAGAAAAATATATGGGTTCTATAGAAAAGAAGAGTTAATTAGAATTATAAGCAGAAGAAAGAACAAGATAGATGAAAAGGTATTATTAGAAGCAATAGATAATAATATAGCTGGTAGACCTTATCAAAGAAGAGCAATAACTAAGGTTTTGGAAAATTATAATAATGGAAATAGAAAATCACTATTAGTTATGGCTACAGGATCTGGAAAAACTAGGGTATCAGCATCAATAGTAAATACATTATCTAATCTAAACCTAATAAATAGAACACTATTTTTAGCTGATAGAGTGGCATTGGTTAAACAAGCTATGAATAATTTTAAAATTTATCTTCCAAATTTTACTTTGTGTAATTTAGTTGAAGAGAAAAATAGAGATAATGTTAAGGTATTATTTTCTACTTATCAAACTATGGCAGTAGAGGCTGAGAAATTAAGAGAGGATGGAACAAATAAATATGGTATAGGAGCTTTTGATCTTATAATTGTTGATGAGGCTCATAGAAGTGTTTATCAAAAATATGGAGATCTTTTTGAATATTTTGATAGTTTGTTGTTGGGATTAACAGCTACTCCAAAAGAAGAGATTGATAGAAATACCTTTAGTGTATTTGGTATGAGTTCAAAGGAGCCTACAGATTCATATGATCTTTTTGAAGCAGCAGATAAAGGATATTTAGTATTACCTAAAATAAAGGAGATAAAATTAAATTATCCAGAGAATGGAATAGTTTATAATAATCTTTCAGAGGAAGATAAAGAAAAATATGAGAGTCTTTTTGATGAAGATGAAATTATGTTAGATGCTATAGATGGAGATAGTATAAATAGATGGTTTTTTAATGAGGGAACTACAAGAGAAGTTATTAGAAAACTGATGGAAGAGGGGTATAAGATAGATGGTGGAGATAAATTAGGAAAAACGATAATCTTTGCTAGAAATGATAGACATGCAGATCATATAGTAAAAGTTTTCAATGAGATGTATAGAAAAAATGGGGATTTTTGTCAAAAAATAACTACAAAGGTAGAGTATGCTCAAAATCTTATAGAGAGATTTAGTGACCCTAAAGATATGCCACAAATAGCTGTATCTGTTGATATGTTAGATACAGGAATAGATATTCCAGAGATTTTAAATCTTGTATTTTATAAAAAGGTGAGATCAAAGGCTAAATTTTGGCAGATGATAGGTAGAGGAACAAGAAAATGTAAAGATATTTTTGGAGCAGGAGAGGACAAGGAAGATTTTTTAATTTTTGACTTTTGTAATAACTTCTCTTATTTTGAGATGCAAGATAATTTTGAAGAGGTAAAGGGAAAATTAACTGAAAATTTAACAAGTAAAATATTTTCTAAAAAAGTTAAATTGATATATAAATTGCAGGATTTAGAGTATCAAGCAGATGAAAAATATGTGCAATTAAGAGAGAAATTAATTGATTCTGTCTATGAAAATATAGAGTCACTAAATGAGGAAAATATATCTGTAAAAATAAAAATTGGATATGTAAAAATGTATAAGGATAAAAATAAATTGTATAATTTAAGTGAAAAAGATGTAGAGGATATAGTTGATAATCTTAAAAATTTACCTTTTGAAATAGTAAGTGGTGGAGAAAAGGAAAAGAGATTTGAAAATCTTATACTAGAGACTCAATTGAAGTTAACAGAAGAAAAAAATATAGCAGGAGAAAAAGAAAAAATACAAGAGGTAGCCAAAGAGTTAAAGAGTAAGGGAACAATAAAACATATTCAAAATAATAGTCAAGAGATTTTAAAAATAGTTAAAGATAAAAACTATATGGAAAATCTTGATATTTTAGAACTAGAGGAGATAAAAGAAAAGATAAAACCTCTTACTGTATATCTTGACCAAGAACAAGTAAAAAAAATAAAAGAGATTGATTTTAATGATAGCATAATTAGTGTTGAAGAGAAAGAGATAAATTATATGAAATATGATACATATGATTTAAAAAGAAAATTTCAAGAGTATTTAGAAGAGAATAAAGAGATGTTAGCAATAAAAAAATTGAGATTCAATCAACCTCTTGATGCAGAAGATATTAAACAACTTCAACAACTTCTCTATGGAAATGAGGAGATAGATTTTTTAGAGATAAAAAAAGAGTATGCTGATAAATTGGAAGAGATAAAGGAAAAATATAAGATAGAAAATCCTTTAGGAATATTTTTAAGATCAATAGTTGGATTGGATCAAGAAGCATTAAATAAGGAGTTTGCTAATTTTTTAGATAGAGAAAAATTTAATGGAAATCAGATTGAATTGATAGAGCTGATAATAAAGAACTTTATGAAAAATGGTTTCTATGATAAAAATGAACTTCCAAAAATTTCAGATAGAATATTTGGAAAGACTTTAACAAAAATTTTCCCTAAATTTGATGATTTAATTAAAATATCCACTATAATAGATAAAATTAATAGTACAGGTATTTTAAATAAAAAGATGTAGAAATATAAATGTCAAAATAAATGTAAAAAAAACTAAAAGATTTTTAATAATAATGATATAATATATTAAGATATTATAAAAGATATAGTCGAAATAAATGTAAAAAAAACTTTTTAGAAAGGAGGAGTATGGTATAAGTTTTATATTTATATCATACAAGGAAGAAATATGAATAATATTACAATAGATATAAAAAATATTTTATATAATCAAAAGAATAGAATTTTAGATACTAAGGTATTTTTTTCTAATGATTTAAATTATGCTCTTTTTAAAAGATTAGAAAGAATGGTTAAAAAAGGAGAATTAAAAAGAGCTGAAAAAGGATTATACTATCTTCCTCAAAAAACTATTTTTGGAGAGCTTCCACTTTCTATAAAAGACTTTATACAAAAATATATTTATGTTGGAGAAAAAAGGGTAGGATATATTACTGGAATAAATCTTTTTAATAAATATGGGTTAACTACACAGCTTTCTAATACCATTGAAATCGCAACAAATGTAAGAAAGAATCCTAGAGAATATGAAGGGATAAAGATAAAGTTTATTCAAAATAAAGCTCCAATAATAGAAGAAAATATAAAATATTTAGAAATCTTAGATATATTAAAAAATTTAAAAAATATACCTGATTCAGATATAAAGGAAAGTTATGATTTAATGAAAAATATTATTTTAAAATTATCCTATGAAGAGATTAGTTTTCTTCTTGATTTAGCTGAAAAATATTATACAGCAGTTATATTAGCTTTACTTGGAAGTATGGTAGAAGAGAAAAATATATTAAGAGTAGAAAAAATAAGAGAAAACTTAAATAAAACAACGACTTTTAAATTAAATTTAAAATTAAAAAATGGGAAAGAGTGGAGGATTAGTTAGTGATATTACATAAAAATTTAGAAAATTTTAAAGTTTTAATATCTCTTACGGCGAAAGATATGGGGATTTTAGAATTTTACATAGAAAAGGATTATTGGGTAACCTATATTCTAAAAAAATTAAGCAGTAGTTTTTTTAAAGATGAAGTTGTATTTAAAGGTGGAACCTCCCTTTCAAAAGGATATAATGCTATTAATAGATTCTCTGAAGATATAGATTTACAGCTTACTAATTCAACTTTAGGAGATAATCAAAAGAAAAAATTGTTAAAAAGCATAGAAGAAACAATAACAGAAGGAATGATTTATCTTCCAAAACACCCAAGAGAATCTAAAAGAGGAAATATAAGAAAAACAATATATCAATACCCAATTCAAATAAATGAACAAGATAAAGGACAAGTTAGTGATGTTATAGTTTTAGAAATTAACTCTTTATCCACACCTGAACCAACAGAAACTTTAGAGATAGAAAGCTATATAGCAAAATATTTAAGAAAAATTGGAAAAGAAGAATTTATATCTCAGTTTGAATTAGAAAGTTTTAAAATTAATGTCCTATCTGTAAAAAGGACTTTCATAGAAAAGTTATTTGCAGTATTGGATTATACTTTTGAAGAAAACGCTGAGGTAGAACTTGGAAATAAAATAAGGCATCTTTATGATTTACATAAGCTTTATCAACTTGATGAGATTAAAGAATTTTTAAAAACTGAAGCTTCTTATAAAATGGCTTCTAAAGTAGTAATTCAAAATGATTTCTTTGGAAAAAGAAAGGATACTATCTATAGAAACTCTTTCTTATTTGATGATTTTGAAAGAATTAACAAAATAGAAAAGATATATAATACAAAATTTAAAAATATGGTTTTTGGAAATTTTCCTAACTTTGAAGATTTAAAAGATACTTTAAAACTCTTACTACATTTTATTAAAAACTGGGAAAATGAATATAGAATAAAATAAAAAACTAAAAATCCCAAATTTATAAACTTTTGGGATTTTTTAGTGGTATAACTTTTTTAATAATTGAAATTAAAGGTACATTTTTTAAATTTTATTCGAAAAAAATTAGATTATGTGTTAAAATAAAGGGAAGTCTAAAAATAACAGGTGATAAATTATGTTTTTACCTACAACGATGGAAGAGGTAAAGAAATTAGGATGGAACTACTTAGATATTATTTTAATATCAGGGGATACATATATAGATTCTTCATATAATGGAACAGCATTAATAGGAAAATGGTTGTATAAACATGGTTTTAAAGTTGGAGTTATAGCTCAACCAGATATTAATAGTGATGTTGATATAAAAAGATTGGGAGAACCAAAACTTTATTGGGCTGTATCTGCTGGTTGTGTAGATTCTATGGTGGCAAACTACACAGCAACTAAGAAGAAGAGAAGAAGTGACGATTTTACTCCAAGTGGAGAGAACACAAAGAGACCAGATAGAGCCTCAATAGCTTATACAAATCTTATTAAGAGATATTTTAAAAATAGTGAAGTGCCAATAGTTTTAGGTGGGATTGAAGCTAGTCTTAGAAGAATAACTCACTATGATTATTGGAGTAATAATCTGAGACGTCCTCTTATTTTTGATGCTAAAGCAGATATTTTATCCTATGGAATGGGTGAAAAATCTATGCTAGAATTAGCTAGAGCAATTAGAGATAAAAAGGATTGGAGAGATATAAGAGGTTTAAGTTATATATCTAAAGAGGCTAAAGAAGGGTATTTAGAACTTCCTTCATATGAAAATTGTGTAAAAGATAAGAAGGAGTTTATAAAAGCTTTTGAAACTTTCTATCATAATTGTGATTCAATTTTAGCTAAAGGATTGTATCAAAAGTGTGGAGATAGATATCTTATTCAAAATCCACCTAGTGAAAATTTTTCAAGTAGAGAGTTAGATGCTATCTATTCAATGGATTTTGAAAGAGATGTACACCCATATTACAAGAAAATGGGAGAAGTAAGAGCTTTAGATACAATAAAAACATCTGTAACAACTCATAGAGGTTGTTATGGAGAATGTAACTTCTGTGCAATAGCTATTCATCAAGGAAGAACAGTGATTTCAAGAACAGAGGATTCAATAGTAGATGAAGTTAAAGAGATTACTAAGATGAAGAAGTTTAAAGGGAATATAGCTGATGTAGGTGGACCTACAGCTAATATGTATCAAGTTGAATGTAAGAAAAAGTTAAAATTTGGAGCTTGTCAAGATAGAAGATGTCTTTATCCACAAAAGTGTCCAGCTTTAAAAATAGATCATAGTAAGCAGATAGATCTTTTAAAAAGATTGAAAGGAATAGATAAAATAAAAAAAATATTTATTGCATCTGGAATAAGATATGATATGATTTTAGATGATAAAAAATGTGGTCAGATGTATATGGAGGAGATTATAAAAGATCATGTATCAGGACAGATGAAAATCGCTCCAGAACATACTGAGGATAAGGTTCTTTCACTTATGGGAAAACAGGGGAAAGCACCATTAAAAGAGTTTAAAGAAAAATTCTATCAAATTAATAAAAAGCTTGGAAAAAAACAGTTTTTAACTTATTATTTAATAGCTGCACATCCTGGATGCAATGAAAAGGATATGCTTGATCTGAAAAGATTTGCATCAGCAGAGTTGAGAGTTAACCCAGAGCAGGTACAAATATTTACACCTACTCCTTCAACATATTCTACTTTGATGTATTATACAGAGATGGATCCTTTTACAGGTAAGAAACTTTTTGTAGAAAAGGATAATGGAAAGAAACAAAAACAAAAGGATATCTTAATTCCGAGAGAAAATAATAAGAGAAGATAAATTTTAATAGGGAGGTAAAAAATGAAGCCTATTGTTGCAATAGTTGGAAGACCAAATGTTGGAAAATCAACACTTTTTAACAATCTAGTAGGGGACAGAGTTGCTATCGTTGACGATATGCCAGGTGTTACTAGAGACAGACTTTATAGAGAAACAGAATGGAATGGAACAGAATTTGTAATTGTTGATACAGGTGGACTTGAGCCAAGAAACAACGATTTTATGATGACTAAAATAAAAGAACAAGCTGAAGTTGCTATGAATGAAGCAGATGTTATTCTTTTTGTAGTTGATGGAAAAGCAGGGGTAAACCCATTAGATGAAGAGATTGCATACATTCTTAGAAAGAAACAAAAACCTATCATTCTTTGTGTAAACAAGATTGATAACTTTGTTGAACAACAAGATGATGTATATGATTTCTGGGGACTTGGATTTGAAAATCTAGTTCCTATTTCAGGGGGACACAAGGTAAACCTTGGAGACTTACTTGATTTAGTAACAGAGATGATAGAAAAAATTGAACTTCCAGAAGAGGAAGAGGACACATTAAAACTTGCTATTATAGGAAAACCTAATGCTGGAAAATCATCTCTTGTAAATAGATTGTCAGGAGAGGAAAGAACAATAGTAAGTGATATAGCTGGAACAACAAGAGATGCTATAGATACAGTTGTTCAATACAATGATAAAAAATATATGATAATAGATACTGCAGGTATTAGAAGAAAATCAAAGGTTGAGGAAAGCCTAGAGTACTATTCAGTATTGAGAGCTATAAAAACAATCAAAAGAGCAGATGTATGTATACTTATGCTTGATGGTAAAGAGGGGCTTACAGAGCAAGATAAGAGAATTGCAGGAATTGCAGCTGAAGAGTTAAAACCGATAGTAGTTGTAGTAAATAAATGGGACTTAGTAGACAAAAATAAGGTTACTATGAAGAGTATGAGAGAGGAGCTATATGCTGAATTACCATTCCTTTCATATGCACCTATTGAGTTTGTATCAGCACTTACTGGACAAAGAACTACAAAAATTCTTGAAATTTCAGATACAATCTATGAAGAGTATACTAAGAGAATTTCAACTGGATTATTAAATACAGTATTAAAAGAAGCTGTATTGATGAATAACCCACCTACAAGAAAAGGTAGAGTAGTAAAAATCAACTATGCTACACAAGTATCAGTTGCTCCACCTAGATTTGTGTTATTCTGTAACTATCCAGAGTTAATTCATTTCTCATATGCTAGATATATTGAAAATAAGTTTAGAGAATCATTTGGATTTGAAGGTTCACCAATTCTTATTAGCTTTGAGAAGAAAAACGCAGAGAAAGAGTAAAAAAGAGAAAAGCTATTGTAAATTAATGAGTTATGTATTAATTTACATAGCTTTTTTTATGATTTTTTCTTGTAAAAAGTATAATTAAAATTTTATAATAAAAATACAATTTAAATATTATATATTTTTAAATGGGGGAGAAATGGAGAAAAGAAAAAAGAAATCTATATCAATGACAGAGGGAAATATAGTAAAAAGTCTTTTACTGTTTTCAATTCCATTGATATTAGGAAATCTTCTACAACAAACATATAATACAGTGGATTCAATAATAGTAGGAAACTATGTTGGAAGCAGTGCTTTAGCAGCTGTTGGATCAAGTACAGCGTTGATAAATCTATTGATAGGGTTTAGCCAAGGAATATCTGTTGGAGCAGGGGTAATTGTATCTCATTCCATAGGAGCTAAGGACAATAAAAAAATTGAGCTTTCAGTTCATACAGCTATGATGTTGTCAATTTTATTTGGGACTTTTCTTTCAATAGTTGGTTTTATATTTACACCTCAACTTCTTGAATGGATGAAAACTCCAATTGAAGTTATGCCAGAATCAATAACTTATTTGAGATTATTTTTCTTAGGAACAGTATTTAATATTGTTTATAATATGGAAGCTGGAATTTTAAATGCAGTGGGAAACTCAAAACGTTCTCTTCTATATTTGGGAGTTGCCTCAGTAACAAATATTATTTTAGATATAATTTTTGTTAAAATTTTAGGAATGGGGGTAAGTGGAGTAGCTATTGCAACAAATATTAGCCAATTTATCTCTTGTATATTAGCACTTAGATTTTTAGTAAAAGTATCTGATAATTATAGAGTATACTTAAATAAAATAAAAGTTCATAAGGAAACAGCTATAAAAATTGTAAAAATAGGACTTCCAACTGGGATTCAAAGTATGGTAGTATCTCTTTCAAATGTTCTTATTCAATCAAGTGTAAATACTTTTGGTGCCAGTGTAATGGCAGGTTTTGGAGCTTATTTAAAGGTGGATGGATTTAATATATTACCTGTTTTAAGTTTAGGAATGGCTAGTACAACTTTTACAGGACAAAATTATGGAGCAGGAAAGAAAGATAGAGTTAAGAAAGGACTTTGGATAACTATAGCTATGGGAGTAATTTATACAACTATAATAGGAATACTGTTATTTATTTTCTCTCAATCCATTATGCAATTATTTACACAAGATGAAAAGATAATAGATGCAGGTATTAAAGCTATGAAATATTTCTGTCCTTTCTATGCACTGTTAGCTATACTTCATTCATTGGTAGGAGCAGTAAGAGGAACAGGAAAAACAATGCCACCTATGATAATTCTCCTTTTCTCAATGTGTATATTTAGAATTATTTGGCTTCACTTTATCTTACCAATGAATAATACAATAGATAATATCTATGTTCTTTACCCTATCTCTTGGGGAATTGGTGTTATACTAATGGGAATTTATCTTTGGAAAGCTAAATGGTTGTAAGAGAAATATCTTAAGAGAGCGTTACTGGGATTTGAATCTCAGTAATATACTCTTCAATATTATCAGTAATATGAATTTCAATGTGATAGATCTCAATAATATCCCCGATAACAGTAAGATTATTTGTAGTGATAAAATTTTTTAAATTTTTATAGTGATCTATCACATTTTCATAGCTTCCTTTAAAAGTAAAAGTTAGATAAGTTCCTTTAGGGATAATATGATCTGTTTTATCTGTTGTAATAATAAAAGTGCTGTTGTAATCAAAATAATTTTCATTTTTCCAATTTTCAAGTTTTATTGTGGCTCCTATTTCACTCTCAGTAAAAATAAAATCATTATCTTCAAAATTCAATCTCTTCAATTTTTTAAGTTCAAAATCTATCTCCTCTTCCTCTTTAAAATGCCCCTCTTTGAATAGAACATACCTGTTGTCAATCTCTTTTATTATAGGAGTTTCAAAGTGAGAAAAATTTTCAAAATACTCTATATTTTTCTTTTTTTCTTCAAGTTCCTCTTTTAAAGAGAGAAGTTTTTTTAATTGTTCATTAATTTTAGTAAGTTGAAAATTAATTACAGTTTTAGTTTTTTCCATACTTCTATCATTTAAAAAATTAGTTATCATATCTAGAGAAACACCAAGATTTCTCAAATTTCTAATATTATTTAATTTCCATATCTGCTTTTGTGAATAATATCTATAACCATTTTCTCCTCTCATATCAGGAGTAATTAAACCTATTTTTTCATAATATCTCAAAATATCACTACTAATATTATATAACTTGCTAATCTCACCAATTTTATAAAATTTTTTCATAAAATCACCTATTTTTTTAAATATTATAACATATTTTACTTGACATTAGAATAGTTCTAAGGTTTATCATATAGTTATAAAAAGTGAGGGGTGATTTAAAATGAAAGGAAACAAAGGACTATTAAAGACCATTTTGAGGTATAGTGTACCTTCAGTTGTTTCAATGTGGATGTTTACTATTTATAGTATGGTAGATGGAATTTTTATCGGTAAATATGTAGGACCATTGGGACTAGCAGGGGTAAATATCACTATGCCGCTTATTAACTTTACATTTGCTATTGGAATAATGATAGCTGTTGGAAGTTCTACACTAATAGCAATACACTATGGTGCTGGTGACTGAACAGCAGGGAATAAAATATTTACAATGGCAACTATATCTTTAGCAGTTTTTGGAGTGGTGTTATCAATATTGATTACTATTTTTATTGAGCCAGTTATCCATTTTTTAGGTGGAGAGGGAGTTCTTTTCACATATGTTAAAGACTATATGAGCATTATTATTTTATTCTGTGTATGCTATATGGTAGGTTATGCCTTAGAAATATATATTAAAGTAGATGGGAATCCAGTATATCCAGCTATATGTGTTCTAATGGGTGGAATTATGAATATTGTATTAGATTATCTTCTTGTAGCAGTTTTCCCATATGGAATAAAGGGAGCAGCTTTTGCAACAGGGATATCTCAATTAACGTCTACCTCAATGCTACTTTATTATATTTTATTTAAAACTAAAAAAGTAAAATTTACAAAGATTAAGTATTCATTCTTAGAATTAATAAAAATTTCAAAGGTAGGTTTTGCAGAATTCTTAGCAGAAGTTTCAACAGGTATTGCTATTTTTGTATTTAACCTTGTAATATTAAAATCTCTAGGAGAAAAGGGAGTATCAGCATTTGGAGTTATAGGTTATATCTCTTCATTTGTGGTAATGACAATGATAGGATTTAGCCAAGGAATACAGCCAATAGTAAGCTTTAACTTAGGAGCTAAAAAATATGATAATGTAATAAAAACATTGAAGATAAGTTTGATAATGATAATTATTACAGGAGTAATATTCTATGGTGGAATAAATCTTTTTGCTGATAAGATAATACATACTTTCTTAAATGATCCTGATACTTTCTCATTGACAAAGTATGCTTTAGTAATATATAGTTTTGCCTATATTATCAATGGTTTAAATATAGTTACGGCTGGATATTTTACAGCAATAAAAAAAGTTGATATTTCTACATTGATAACAGTTTTAAGAGGGGTAATATTAATAATAGCATTTTTATATATTCTGCCTAAATACTTAGGTAATGATGGAATTTGGTGGACAGTGCCTATTGCAGAGTTGTTGACACTTATGTTATCAACTTATTATATAAGAAAATATAGTTTACAATATAGTAAAGCTTAGAGAATGACTAACTCAAATTGATAATTTCAGTTTGGGTTAGTTTTTTTATAAAAACTTTTCTATTATTTGAATTTTTGTTAAAATATCTTTAAGTTAAAAGAAACTATTTGTGTGTGAGGTGAATATGGAAAAGTTAATAAAATTTTATGATGACTTAACTAATAGTGAGAAAGAGATTTTTGATTACATATTTAATCATCAAGATGAAGTTAAAAATATGAAAATAATGGATTTAGCTAAAAAAATATTAGTTTCAAAAACATTGATAATAAATATGACCCAAAAATTAGGTTTTAGTGGATATACAGATTTTAAATATTATTTAAAATCTGGGAATATACCTAAAATAAAAAAAGATGAGTATGAAAGTATTCAATCAAATTTAAAAGAAGATATAGAAAAAACATTTTCTTTAGTAAATACTAAGGAGATAAAAAATATAGTTAGAGAGATTCAAAAGGTAAAAACTATATATGTTGTCGCTAGAGGAACAAGTAAATCTGTAGGATCTCATTTAAATCATTTGCTTTTAACTTTAGGATTTAGATGTATATTTTTAGAAGATTATAATTTGATCACTAATGTTGCTAAAACATTAGAAAGTAATGAGTTAGTTATTCTAATTTCTCTTTCAGGAAAGACAGATAAAGTATTGGAGATAGCTAGAATAGCAAAAATAAAAAAAACTAAAATAGTTTCTATCACTAATTTTTATAAAAACCCTTTAAGCTCATTAGCTGATTTCAAGTTATACTGTATATCAGAGCAAAAAGATACTAAAGTAAATGATAGTGCTTCTAGAATAGGAATGTATTTAATAGTTGAAATTATAATAGAAACTTTAAAGTATCAAATGACATAAGTCATATTTTATGACTTTTTTTTGTAAATAGATAACATATCATCTGTTTTAAATTGAATTACCCTTTTTCATATGCTAACATTTAGTCAACATATATATGCATAAGAGGAGGGTAAGATGAAAAGTTATACTGATAAAGTTCAAAAATTTGGTCGTTCTCTATTATTACCAATAGGTGTTATGGCTCCTATTGGAATGATTTTAGGGATTACTGGTGCTTTTGTTCAAAGTTATATGATTGCTAAATTTCCTGTTTTAGGAAATCCAGTTATTAATGTTACATTAAAAAGTCTTAGAACAATAGCTGGAACAGTATTTGATAATATTCCTTTATTATTTGCTATGGGAGTTGCTTATGGATTAAGTAAAAAAGATAAAGGAATAGCTGTTTTTGCATCTGTTTTAAGCTATTTAGTTTTAATAGTATCAATGAGTGTGTGTTTACAAGTAAGTGGGAATATGGCAGACTCAGCTGTAATGAGTCAAATGGGACAAATAAAAATATTAGGAATTCAAACGTTAAATATAAATGCAATGGGTGGAATTTTAGCTGGAGCAATAGCAGCTTGGGCAACTGATAAATTTTATAATCTAGAATTACCAATAGCTTTTGCTTTCTTCGCTGGAAAGAAATCTGTATCTATAATATGTATGGGAATAATGGTAGTTATAGGAGTTGTTCTTCCTTTTATATGGCAACATTTTGTAACAGGGCTTACTGGGTTATCTGTGGTATTTTTAAGTAAATTTGGTCCTTTCTTCACTGCTGGAGGAGAAAGATTGTTTATTCCTTTTGGACTTCATCATCTATGGAATGCGTTATTTAGATTTACAGAAGCTGGGGGAAGTTATGTAATAGATGGAACTACTTTTGTTGGAGTTGTTCCTACAATGGGAGAGATTCTTTTTAAACAAGGTCCAGATTCTCAATATTGGTCATTGATGCCAAAATTAACTAGATTTATGGTTCAACAACAAATGCTTTGTACTATGTTTGCTTTTCCTGCTATAGCTTTAGCTATGTATAAAACTGCTTATAAAGAAAATAAGAAGATGGTAAAAGGATTGATGATTACTTGTGTAGTAACTGCACTATTAGGAAATGTAACAGAACCATTAGAATTTTCATTTGTATTTTTATCACCAGTTCTTTATGCAATATATGCTTGCATAATAGGTTTAGGAGCGGTTTGTCTATCTTTAGCTAATGTTGCTATTGGTTATATTCGTGGAACTATTTTTGACTTTGTAATCTTTGGATTATTATATAAAGGAACTAACTGGTTATATTTTATTATAATAGGTTTATGTCTTTCAGTAGTTACTTACTTTATTTTTAAATGGTTTATTTTAAAATTTGATATAAAAACTCCTGGAAGAGAGGAAGCTATTTTAACTACTAATGAATTAATAAAAGAGAAGAGATATGGTGAAATTGCTAAAATTGTAATAGAAGGTTTAGGAGGAAAGGGAAATATTAAAAATGTTGACAACTGTATCACTAGATTAAGAATAGATTTAGTAGATAGTAAATTAGTTGATCAAAAAATTCTAGAAAAATCTGGATATACAGGAATTTTCTTTCCAATGGCTAATCATATTCATTTAGTATATGGTCCTTTAGTTGAATTTGTAAGAAATGCTGTAGATGACGAGTTAAAAAAATAGAGGTGAATAATTGATGAAAAGAAAAGAAAATGTGATAACAATAGCTGGAGCTGGAAGTGCAAGAGTACCTGCACTTTTAGGAAACTTAATAGAGTATAAAGAAAGATTTCCGCTAAAAAAGATAATTATGTTTGATATTGACAATGAACGTATGGTACAAATGGAAGCTTATGATAGACTTGTATTAAAAACTTATTATCCTGAAGTTGAAGTAATATTTACTACTGACCCTGATGTAGCATATAAAGATATAGACTTTGTATTTTGTCAAATGAGAGTTGGAAAAGGAGAGATGAGAAGCTTTGATGAAAAGATTCCTTTAAAATATGGACTAGTAGGGCAAGAAACTTGTGGTCCTGGAGGTTTTGCCTATGGAATGCGTTCTCTTCAAGGGATGAAAGAGATGGTGGAAAAAGTAAGAAGTTATTCAAAAGATACATGGATTTTGAACTATACTAATCCTGCTGCAATTGTTGCATTGGGACTTGACAGAATGTTTCCTGAGGATAAGAGAATTTTAAATCTATGTGATCAACCATATTCACTATTAAAATCATATGCTAAAATTTTAGAAGTTCCACAAGAAACATTAATTCCTAAATACTTTGGTCTAAATCACTTTGGATGGTTTACAGGATTAAAAGGAACAGATGGAAAAGATTATTTTGATAAGTTAAGATTTTATTTAAGAGATCATGATTTTAAGCCTTTTAATGCTGAGCAAAGAGATAAATCATGGTTAGATACATATGTTAGAGTAAATAAATATATGAATTATTTTGATGAGTATATACCTACAACATATTTACAATATTATATGTTTCCAACTGAGATAGTTCAAGAAAGTGATCCAAAGTTTACTAGAGCTGACGAAGCAAAATTAGGAAGAGAAAAAGAGGTATTTGAAACTTGTAAATTAGCAGAGAACAGAGAAGATATGTCTGGAATAAAAATGTTAACTAATAGTGTATTTGGAAAATTAATGGTAGAGGTTGCTGAATCAATAGCTTATGATCTAAATAATCCTTTTGTTGTAATGGTAAAAAATAATGGAATTATTCCTAATTTTCCACAAGATGCTATTATAGAAGTTGATGGAACTATAGGTAAAGATGGAGCAAAGGGAAATTATTTTGGAGAAATTTCAACATTCTATAAAGGATTAATGGAAAGTCAATATGCCTATGAACTTTTAACAGTTGAAGCTTTTATGGAAAAAAATTATACAAAAGCTCTTCAAGCTTTAACTCTTAATAGAACAGTAATTGAACCAAATAAAGCAAAATTAGTTTTAGATGATTTAATGGAAAAAAATAGAGAGTATTGGTATTTAGATTAGTTTAGAAAGTAAAAAATAAGAGTAAAGACATTTTTAATGTGCTATTTTTTAGTTACATTAAAAGTGTCTTTTTATATTTTGAGAGAAAAATTTATTTTAAATATAAAAAACTTTATTTTTTTTAAAATAATGTGTTAAAATAGAAAAAAGTTAAAAAGGGGAGCAAAGGCAATGATAAAATTAATAGTAGCAGATATGGATGGAACACTTTTAAATGATAATAATGAAATAAATGAAGAGTTTTGGGAAGTACATAAAAAATTAAAAGAAAAAGGGATAATCTTTGCAGTAGGAAGTGGTAGACAGTATCACAACTTAAAAGAGAGATTTTCTTCTATAAAAGATGATATGTTATTTATTGCAGAGAATGGAACTTATGTAGTTTATCACGAGGAAGAACTATATATAAATACTATTGAAAAGAAAGACTTAGAAAAGATTTTAAAAATAGCTAGAAATATTGATAATTGTAAGGTTGTTTTATGTGGAAAAAACTCAGCTTATACAGAGGCAACAGAGGAAAATTTTTTAACAGAGATGAGAAAATATTATTCAGAATTAAAGCAAGTTGAAAAATTAGAAGAGGTTGAAGATGATATAATGAAAGTAGCTTTTTGTGATTTTTCAGGTTCAGAAGAGAATAGTTTTAACTATTATAAGGATTTTGACTCAAAATTTAAAGTAGTTGTATCAGGTAGAATTTGGCTTGATATTATGAAAGATGATGCTAATAAGGGAAAAGCAGTTGAGATGGTACAGAAAAAACTTGGAATAACTTATGATGAAACAATGATTTTTGGAGATTATTTAAATGATTTAGAGATGATGAGTATGGGAAAATATAGCTTTGCTATGGCTAATGCTCATGAAATTTTAAAGAAAAATAGTAATTATATAGCTGAAAGTAACAATGATAATGGTGTTGTAAAAGCAATAAAAGAGTATGTCTTATAATTTTTTTAATTTTGTAACAATATTGACATAAACATGGAGTATAGTTAAAGCATAATAAATCTTTCCCCAAGATGTTTTATATATAGTATTAAAAATAGAGCTGACGTTAAGTGCCAGCTCTATTTTTAATTTAGAAACTTTTTATATGTGTTATCTATTGCTAAAGCCCCCAATGGAGCAGTGATTAAAATAGCTAGAACAGCAATAGTCAAAACAAGATTTCCACAGTTTAACCCCATAGCCAAAGGAATTCCACCAATAGCAGCTTGTACAGTTGCTTTGGGAGTGTAAGCAAACATAGTGAAAAGTTTTTCCTTTTTATTCAAATTACTTCCTATTAAACAAAGAAAAACTCCAAACATTCTAAAGATTAAAACTAGAAGAATAAATATAATTGCTGTTGTACCAAAAGAGAGAGCATACTTAATATTTACAGTAGCACCAACTAAAACGAAAAGTAGAATTTCAGCAGCCACCCAAAGTTTAGAAAATTTTGAAGAGATTCTTTTAGCAAGAACTTCATAGTTTTTTAATATTCCTATACCAATACTCATTATAGATATAAGAGCTGAGAAAGGAATAAATCTGCTTAGATATATCTCTAACTCCAATAAAAGGAATGAAACACTTAATAGAATAACTATTTTTATAGAATCTCTCATATGGAAAGTTTTAAAGAATTTTATAAGTATTAGAGAGATAAGATATCCTATAATTATTCCAGTTAGAATAGCAAAGGGTACTTGTAAAAGAGCAGTTGAAGAGAAATTTCCACCTTTTTCAAAATTTAAAAAAGATGTGAAAAGTACAATTACAAAAACATCATCTACTGAAGCTCCAGCCATAACAAGTTGAGGGATACTTTTATTAGTTCCTTTTTTTGTTTCTATTAATTTTATCATTCTAGGAACAATAACTGCTGGAGAAACAGCAGCAAGAACACTTCCTAAGATAGCAGCTTCGATTATGGTAACATTAAAAAATTTAGGTGCAATTAAAACAGTTCCTAAAATCTCTAAAGTTGCAGGAAGAAAACACATAAGAATAGCAGGACGTCCTACTTTTTTTAGATCCTCTATATTTAGAGATAAGCCAGCTCTAGTTAAGATTATAACTAAAGCAAGTTGTCTAAGTGAGGAAGAGATATTTAGGATAGAGCTATCCAACAGATTTAAAGAGTAAGGACCTAGAATTATTCCTGTCAGTATCATTCCTAAAAGAGCAGGAAGTCTTAATTTGATAAAGATTGAACCTAATAAAAGACCAAGTAAAAATATTAAAGCTAGACTTGTTAACATATATCCTCCTAAAAATTAATAAAATAAAAAAACTGATAAATTCTGCATAACAAAAAAATGCAGAAGTCATCAGCTTAAAAGCGGTTTATGTTTAAAACAAAGGGAGACCTCATTCCCTAATTTTTCTTAAATATTATCATTTTTTAATTTCTTTGTCAAACTTCAAAGGGAAAATTTAAAAATTTTGATTAAATTTGAAATTGATATATAATAGAAATAGCATGATATTTGGAGGGTAGAAATGGGAATTGAAAATATTAAATTAAAAATAGGAAAATTACAAAAGGGAAAGAACAACTTAATAACAGATGTAAAGGGAGTAAAAGTAGGACATAAAACCTTGGATAATGGCAATATAAAAACAGGGGTAACAGCTATAATTCCCCATAGTGATAATATCTTTAGAGAGAAATTAATCTGCTCATCATATGTGATAAATGGTTTTGGAAAAAGTGTAGGACTTGTTCAAATTAATGAATTGGGAACTTTAGAGACTCCAATTATATTAACAAATACTTTAAGTGTAGGAACTTGTAGTACAGCCTTAGTAAAATATATGTTGAAGGAGAATGATGATATAGGGGTAACAACAGGAACAGTTAACCCAGTAGTATGTGAGTGTAATGATGGATACTTAAATGATATTCGTGGACTTCACGTAAAAGAGGAAGATGTTTTTGATGCCATAGAAAATGCAGAAATAAACTTTAAAGAGGGAAATATTGGAGCAGGAACAGGTATGAGTTGTTATCAACTTAAAGGAGGAATAGGTTCTGCTTCTAGAGTTTTAAAGCTAGATGATAAAGAGTATACAATAGGTTCTCTTGTTCTTTCAAATTTTGGATTAAAAGAGGATCTTTTAGTAGATGGAATAAAAGTTGGAGAAAAAATTTTAGAAAAAGAGAGTGAAGAGTTAGAAAAGGGATCTATAATAATAATTTTAGCTACTGATATTCCTATGAATGAGAGACAATTAAAAAGAATAGCTAAGAGAGTTCCAATAGGATTAGCAAGAACAGGATCTCATATAGGAAATGGAAGTGGAGATATAGTAATTGCTTTTTCTACTGCTAATAGAATAAAACATTATGAAGATAGAGATATAGTAAGTATAAAAATAATAAATGAAAATATTATAGATAAAGTTTTTAGAGGAGTAATAGAATGTGTTGAAGAAGCTGTTATTAGTTCACTTTTACACAGTGAAAAAACAATTGGAACATCTGAACATAAAAGGGAATCATTGAAAAAATATATTGATTATTTAGTTAAATAGTTACTAGAATTTCTTTAATAAATATGCTAAAATAGAAAGTCGGAAAAATTTAAAGTTATTAGTATATTTTTTTATAAATAAAAGGAGAGATAGATGAAGATAGGTTTTGATCATAACAAATATCTAGAAGAGCAATCGAAGTATATCTTAGAAAGAGTTAATAATTATGATAAGTTATATTTAGAGTTTGGAGGAAAATTATTGTTTGACCTTCACGCTAAGAGAGTACTTCCTGGTTTTGATGAAAATGCTAAAATAAAACTACTTCAAAGACTTAAAGAGAAGGTAGAGGTAGTAATTTGTGTCTATTCTGGTGATATAGAGAGAAATAAAATCAGAGGAGACTTTGGTATTACATATGATATGGATGTTTTCAGACTTATAGACGATTTAAGAGATTATGAACTACAAGTAAATAGTGTAGTTATAACTAGATATGATGACCAACCTGCAACAAATCTATTTATAACAAAACTAGAGCGTAGAGGTATAAAAGTATATAAACATAGAGCTACAAAAGGTTACCCTATGGATATAGATACAATAGTAAGTGATGAAGGATATGGAAAAAATCCATATATTGAAACTACAAAACCGATAGTAGTTGTTACTGCTCCTGGACCTGGTAGTGGAAAACTTGCTACTTGTTTAAGTCAATTATACCATGAATACAAAAGAGGAAGAGATGCAGGATATTCAAAATTTGAAACATTTCCTGTATGGAATGTACCTTTAAAACATCCTTTAAATATAGCTTATGAAGCAGCTACAGTGGATTTAAAAGATGTAAATATGATAGATCCATTCCACTTAGAAGCTTATGGAGAAACTGCTGTAAACTACAATCGTGATGTAGAAGCTTTCCCTCTTTTAAAAAGAATTATAGAAAAAATCACTGGAAAAGAATCAATCTATAAATCTCCAACAGATATGGGAGTAAATAGAGTTGGTTTTGGAATTGTTGATGATGATGTAGTTAGAGAAGCATCAAAACAAGAGATTATAAGAAGATATTTTAAAACAGGTTGTGAGTATAAAAAGGGATATGTTGATAAAGAAACATTCCAAAGAACAAAAGTTATTATGGAATTTTTAAATCTAAAAGAGCAAGATAGAAAAGTTGTAGGAGTAGCAAGAGAAAGACTTGAAAAACTAAAAAATGAGCAAAGTGATAAAAATGGAATTTGCTCTGCAATAGCTATGGAACTTCCTGATGGAACAATAGTTACAGGTAAAAAATCTTGCTTAATGGATGCAGCATCAGCAGCAATATTAAATGCAATAAAACATTTTGCAAACATCAATGATGAGATATTATTAATATCTCCAGTTATACTTGAACCAATTATCAATTTAAAGAGCAAAACTCTTATGAGTAAAAATGTTGCATTAGATACAGAGGAAGTATTAATTGCTCTTAGTATCTCAGCAGCAACAAACCCTATGGCACAAGTGGCTATGGAAAAACTTCATATGTTAAAAGGAACACAAGCACATTGCACAAATATCCTTGGTAAAAATGATGAGCAAACATTGAGAAAATTAGGAATAGATCTTACTTGTGATCAAGTATTCCCAACAGAAAATTTATATTATAATGCATAATCAAAAGCACCCTTTGGTATACAGAGGGTGCTTTTGTTTTTATCTTTGAGGAACTATTTCAATCCAGTAACCATCAGGATCAGTAATAAAATAGATTCCCATTGATGGATTTTCATAAGCTATACAACCCATAGCTTTATGTTTTTCATAAGCTTTATCAAAATCGTCAGTAACAAGAGCTAAATGGAACTCTTCATCTCCAAGATCATAAGCTTCCTCTCTATCTTTTAGCCAAGTTAGTTCAAGAGAGAAATTATTTTTTCCATCTCCTAAATAAACAAGAATAAAGCTATCATCACTAGCTACTTTTCTTCTTACCTCTTTCAATCCAAGTGCTTCTTCATAAAACTTTAAGCTTTTTTCTAAATCTAAAACATTAAAATTAAAGTGATTAAATGCAAAATTCATAAAATACCCCCTTTAATAAATTATACTTTAAAGATATACTATCTTAATTGTAAAGTCAATAAAAAATAAAGAAGAGTAAAAAAGTTTAAAATAAACATTTTAGATTTGTAAAAATCATGGTATAATATATAGTCGAAAAATAATGAGGAGGAAGAATGAATATTTATTATATTTATCATAGTTGTTTTGTAGTTGAAGATGAAAAAAATATATTAATTTTTGATTATTATAAAACTCCAAGAAAATTAGAGTCTAAAATAGAGATTTTAGATTTTATTAAAAGAAAAGATAAAAAAGTATCTGTTTTTTCTTCACATATACACCATGATCATTTTAATCCTGAAATATTAAAATGGCATGAAATTAATGGAAATATCAAGTATATTTTTAGTTCAGATATAAAAGTTAAACCAAATGATTTAGATATAATATTTTTAGAAGAAAATCAAGAGAGAAAAACTTCAGATCTGACTATAAAAACTTATGGTTCAACAGATGAAGGAGTATCTTTTTGGGTAGAGGTAGGAGAAAAGGTAGTATTCCATGCTGGGGATCTGAATTGGTGGGCATGGTCAGATGATACTTTAGAAGAAGAAAAGTATATGAAAGAGAAGTTTCAAGGGATAATAGAGAAGATAAAAGAAAATGATAAGAAAATAGATATTGCATTTTTTCCAGTAGACCCTAGATTGGAAGAGAATATGTTTAAAGGTGGGGAATATTTTATTGAGAAGCTAGAGCCTAAATATTTTGTTCCTATGCACTTTGATAATGGTTATAAAGAGATAGAGGAGTTTAGAAAACAGTTTTCTAATTCAAAAACAGAGGTATTAAAAATAAAAGATATTTTAGAAAAAATTGAATACTAAAATAGAATAAAATAAATTATATAACATTGATAAAAAGCAGAGTTTTTGTTATAATATACATTAAATGATAAAAAATATAGTAAGGAATGATTATGAACTGGGAAAAGAAAGAATACAGAATAGAAGATATTTATATAATGTTAAAAACAGATGAAAAGGGAAAATATATAGTTCCTGTTTTGAGTAAAGATGAGATATTAGAATCTTTAGATTTTATAGATATAGATGATGAAAAATATAATAAGATGAAAGCTGTACTTTCTTATATTAAGGGGATAAAGGAGGACAGCTTCTTTATTGATTGGGAAAAGGAGTATCAAGAAGCTTACCTCAGCGAACATTCAAATCTGATTCCCTACCTAATAGACAATGAAAAATTTGTTGATGAGAATATGAACACTATAAAGTGGGAGAAAGAGAATAATGTTTTAACTCTTATTATTAAAGAAAAAGAGGGAGATACAAATTTATTGTGTACAGAGCTTCTTTTAAATGAGAGTTATAATGACTTTGAAATAGTTACTGAAGAGGTGTTAGAGAGAGAAGGTGTATTCTATCTTCTACCTTTTGAAGAGAATAACCTTCACACTCTTAAAGAGCTTATAGGAACAATAAGTAAAAAAGAGTTGGAAAACTTTATAACAATGACAGTAAAATATTTTAAAAATATTGAGATAGAGTATTTAGATTATAAAATTGTAGAGGGAGAGAAGAATACTCCTGTTCCTCAAGTTATTATAGAAAAAATTTCTCAAGACAATAGCTTATATCTGCAAATAAATGTTGTTATTTCAACAATGGATTATGAGTTTTTAAAGAAAAATGAGATCACGAAAACAGCAATAGTAAATAATCTTGAGAAGAAAATATCAATAAGTGAGATTGATTTAAGAAAATTGCCAGAAGCTGTGGAAGAGATTGTAAAAATTTTAGCAAAGCTTCAAAAAAATATAAAGATGAAGTCAGGTTTCTATTTAGATGATGATAACTTAATAATTTTACAAGAGAAATTAGCTAAGGAATTTATAACTAAAGAACTACTTCAACTTGCTTCAAAGTATAAGGTTGTTGGAACTGATAAGTTGAGAAAATATAATATAAAAGCTGTAAAACCAAAGGTTATTGGAAACTTTAGCCACTCAATAGATTTCTTAGAGGGAGAGGTAGAACTTGAGATAGAGGGAGAAAAATTCTCTATTTTAGATGTGTTATCATCATATAAAAAAGATTCATATATAGTTTTAAGTGATGGAACAAGTGCTCTTATCAATAGAAAATATATTGAGAAATTAGAGAGATTATTTAAAGATAGCGACGATAAGAAAAAAGTTAAACTTTCATTCTTTGATCTTCCAGTAATAGAAGAGCTTATTGAGGATAAGATATTTACTCAAGAGATGAATAAAAGTAGAAGTTTCTTTAAGGGAATTAATAGTGTAAAAGATTATGGTATTGATCCACCTAAGGTAAAGGCAAAACTAAGGGAATACCAAGAGTATGGATATAAATGGTTAGCATACTTAATGGATAATAATTTAGGTGGTTGTCTAGCTGATGATATGGGACTTGGAAAAACTTTACAAGCTATAGCAGTGCTAACAAGATTACATGAGGTTAAAGGAAAGAAAAGTTTAGTAATAATGCCAAAAAGTTTGATATATAACTGGGAAGGGGAAATAAAAAAATTCAGTCCTAAGTTAAAAGTTGGTATATATTATGGAAACTTTAGAAATACAGATATAATCAAGAAAAATAGTGTAATACTTACAACTTATGGAACAATAAGAAACGATATAGAAGTATTGAGAGATATGCAATTTGATACAATAATTCTTGATGAGTCACAAAATATTAAGAATATAAATGCACAAACAACAAAGGCTATAATGCTTCTTAATTCAAAAAATAGAATAGCTTTAAGTGGAACTCCAATTGAAAATAATTTAGGAGAACTATACTCACTATTTAGATTTTTAAATCCAGCTATGTTTGGGACAGCAGAGGAGTTTAATACTTACTATGCTGTACCTATTCAAAAGGAAAATGATCCTGAAGCAATAGAGGAGTTAAAGAAAAAAATATATCCATTTATTTTGAGAAGAGTTAAGAAAGAGGTTTTAAAAGATCTACCTGATAAGATAGAAAAAACTATGTTTATAGAGATGAATCCAGAGCAGAAAAAACTTTATGAAGAGAGAAGAAGTTACTATTATAAGATGGTTAATAGTCAAATCAAAGAAAATGGGATTGGAAAGACACAATTCTTTATTTTACAAGCTTTAAATGAGTTAAGACAGATAACAAGCTGTCCAGAATCAAAGAGTAATGGAGTTATGTCTAGTAAACGTGAAGTACTTGTAAACAATATTCTTGAAGCAGTAGAAAATGGACATAAGGTATTAGTGTTTACTAACTATATCAACTCTATTGAAAATATCTGTGAAGATCTAGAAAAGAATAAAATAAATTATCTATCAATGACAGGAAGCACAAAGGATAGACAATCATTAGTTGATAAATTCCAAAAGGATAATAAATATAAAGTATTTATAATGACATTAAAAACAGGAGGGGTAGGACTTAATCTTACAGCTGCTGACACGATATTTATATATGATCCTTGGTGGAATAAAACAGTAGAAAATCAAGCTATAGATAGAGCTTATAGACTTGGACAAGATAGAACAGTATTTTCTTATAAGTTAATTTTAAAAGATACAATAGAGGAGAAGATACTTCAACTTCAAGATACAAAAAGTAAATTGCTAGATAGTCTTATTTCAGAAGATAGTGCCTCAGTAAAGACACTTACAGAAAAAGACATTGAATTTATACTTGGAGAATAATTGACAGGGAGAGGAAAATGGGAATAAGTAAAGATAGATTTAGGGAGGCATTAAACGAATTTTACTCAAAAGAAGTTTTATTTAAATTATACAATAAGTATTTTTTAGATTGGATTGCTGAAGGGTATATAGGGAGTAATTTAGGACTTTTTGAAATATCTCTTATTTGTGAAAATAGTAATAAACAGACTTTTATTGATCTATTAGAGCAAGTTTATTTAAAGAAAGAGGTATTCTGTACAGCTTTTTCAACATTAGATGAAAATGTAAAAGAGATATTTAAAGATATTGTATGGAATGGAAAAGTTTTTATCTCTCCAAAAGATAGAGAAAAATATTTTAAAATGGAAAGTAACTATGATCTAAATAAGGATTTAAAAGATGAGTATCTATTTTTTAAAGTAGAGAAAGATAATAAAAAGGGAGAGTATTTTTATTTAGATTATGATCTAATTAGAGTAATAAGACAGTTTATGCCTAAACCAGTTGAATATAATCTAATTCCTTTAGATAAAATTGAAGAGTGTTTAGTTAATAATAATGAAAAAGAGTTAATTGAAAATTTAAGTATATACTATGATTTTTATAAACAAGGTGGAGTAGTACTTTCTAATAGTGGAAAAATTTTAAAAGAATCAAAAGTTAATATGAAAAAATATTGCAATATAAATGAGTTCTATGAAAATTCTAAAGATTTAGATTTCTTAAAGACAGAAACTATTGCACTATTTTTCTTCCTATTAAAAGAGCAATATTTAAAAGATGAGTATTTTAGAGTTTCTAATATCAAGGGAATAGTTCAAGATTTCTTAAATGGAGAATCTATTCAAGAGGAAAATTATCACTATACTTCTCTTTATCTTAATTATTTAAAAGGTGTTAAAAATATATGGAAATCTAAAGAGGAGATAAAAAGAGGACTTTTAACAATTAAAAAAATTCTTAATGAAATTCCTATGGATAAAATTGTAAGTGTGGATAATATAGTGAAAACTATTTTATATAGAGATGAATTCATTGAGATTATAGATGTTAAAGATGCTTATGACTATATCTATATAAATGAGGCTAACTATGAGAGAACAAAGATTTTAAATTATGACAGATATCTTCTTTATGTAGTTGTTCCATTTATAAAGTCTGTTTTATTTATACTAGGAGTATTGGGAGTACTAGAATTATACTATGATTTACCATCTATAAATAATCGTCTATACTTAAAAAATGGATATTTAAGTAAGTATGATGGGATTAAATATATAAAAGTTACAGAGTTAGGAAAATATTGTTTAGATAAAATAGAAAAATATGATTTCTCTCACATTAAAGAGGAGGGAGAGATTTTATTAGATGAGGATAGATTAATAGCTACTGTTATTGGAGATCTACCTATAAAAACTATGTTCTTAGAGAGAGTAGCTCAAAAAATAGCACCTAATAAGTATAAGTTTACAAGAGAAAGTTTTTTACGTGGAATAAAAGGTTGTGATGAGTTACAAGAGAGAATAGATGAGTTTAAAAATAAAATTTCATCTGAATTAAATAGTTATTGGACATCGTTCTTTGAAGATATGCTAGAGAAAAGTAGTGCAATTAAGGCAGATCGTGAATATGTAGTTTTAAAATTAAAAAATGATAGAGAGTTAATTTCTACAATAACAAAGGATACTAGATTTAGAAGTTTAATGTTAAAAGGTGAAGATTATCATATTTTAGTAAAAAGTGAAAATGTAAGTCAAGTTGTGGATCTTTTTAAAGAATATGGTTACTATGTAAACTTTTAAAACATCAAAACATTTAAATTATTAATAATATATTTAAAATAATATATTTATTATATTTTACTTTTATAGTTTTGTAAAGTATAATCAAACTTAAAAAATAAAGAATGATAGAGGTGCAGAAAACATTAGTAAAGATAGGGAGCTAGCAAGCAGTGATCTATTTTGAAAGGGAATTTTGCCGAAATAAAAAGAGTGCTAAATCTTTTTATTGGTAGTATGGAGAATATCTATGCTACTGTCATTGAATTTTCAATGGAGAGCTATCTGTGAATTTGAAACTATAAAATTACTTTATATTTGAATGAAAATCACAGTTTGTAAACCAGACTGTGATTTTTTTATTACATAAAAAATCTAGTAAAAATATAGGCTGAATGAAGAAAATGAAGTATTTTTTTACAAAAAGTTGATTTTTTTGCAAACATAAAGTATAATAATAGTATTAAAATGTATGGAGGGAAAAAATGAAGAAAAAATTTAACATGTCAGATACCTATGTTATAATATTCATAGTAATAATACTAGCTGCAATATTAACACATACAGTACCTGTAGGAAAATTCCAAATGGAAAAAGTAACTTACATTACTGAAACTGGAGCAGAAAAGACAAGATCAGTTCCTGTAGCTGGAAGCTTTGCTTATGAATTAGATGAACAAGGAGAGCCTCTAGTTAAAGGAATTAAATTCTTTGAACCTGGTGGAGAAGTTGGAGTAGCTAACTACGTTTTTGAAGGAATTGTAAGTGGAGACAAATGGGGAACTGCAGTAGGGGTAATTGCATTTATCCTTATTACAGGGGGATCATTTGGTATTATTTTAAAAACTAAGGCGGTTGAATCTGGATTATATGCTTTGATTAAAAAGACTAAGGGATCAGAATGGCTCTTACTTCCAATAGTATTCTTTGTATTCTCTTTAGGAGGAGCAGTATTTGGAATGGGAGAAGAGGCGATACCATTTGCAATGGTATTGATACCAATAGTAATTGGAATGGGATATGACGGAATTACAGGAATTTTAATTACTTATGTTTCAACTCAAATAGGATTTGGAACATCTTGGATGAACCCTTTCAGTGTTGCCATAGCTCAAGGGGTAGCAGGAATACCAGTATTATCAGCAGCAGGATTTAGAATAGCAATGTGGTCATTCTTTACAGCGTTTGGAATCTTATACACATTAAGATATGCTAAAAAAGTAAAAGCAGATCCTACAAGTTCTATTTCTTATGAAGCAGACAGATATTACAGAGAAGAATTTAAATCTGATGACCAAGATAAAATGGAATTCAAATTTGGACATACATTAGTACTTTTAATAGTTTTATTAGGAATGGCTTGGATTATTTATGGAGTAGTTAAATTTGGTTACTATCTACCAGAAATAGCAACTCAATTTGTTATAATGGGAGTTGCAGCAGGAATTGTTGGAGTAGTGTTTAAATTAAATAATATGACAGTAAATGATATTGCAACATCATTCAGAAAAGGAGCTGAAGATCTAATTGGAGCAGCTCTTGTAGTTGGAATGGCTAAAGGTATTGTATTAGTATTAGGAGGAGCAGATGCTGATACTCCAAGTGTACTTAATACAGTTCTTAACTGGGTTGCAAATGGATTAAGTGGAATGCCAGCAGCAATGTGTGCATGGGTAATGTATATATTCCAATCTGTATTCAACTTCTTTGTTGTATCAGGATCTGGACAAGCTGCATTAACAATGCCTATCATGGCTCCATTATCAGATCTAGTAGGAGTAACTAGACAAGTAGCTGTAATAGCTTTCCAATTAGGAGATGGATTTACAAACCTTATCGTTCCTACATCAGGAATTCTTATGGCTATACTAGGTATTGCTAGACTTGAATGGGGAATTTGGGCAAAATTCCAAATTAAATTCCAAGGATGGTTATTCCTATTTGGATCACTATTCGTTATAGCTGGGGTTTTAATGAAACTTCAATAATTAAGTAATTAAAAGTTATTTAAAGAGCAGAAAAGATTGTATCTGAGTATGCTCTTTTTTTATTTGCATAAATATATTTTTCTTGAATTTATTTGTAATTTAAGATAAACTTATTTTGAAATTTAGAAAAGAGGTTAAAAATGAATTTAGGAAAAATACTAGAAGATATATTGAATAATAATAATATAATAGGAACAATTTCATCAGTGCTGATAATAATATTAATAGGATTTATTTTTACTAAAAAGAAAATACTATCTGAAGTAACAGCAGAAAATTTAAGCAAGATTATTCTATTTTTAGCAATACCAGCTCTTTCATACAATGCTTTTATGCAAGATATGGATAGTGAAAAATTAAATCAAAGTATGAGTTTATTGATTTGGAGCATAGTTATTCATTTAGCTTTGATATTTATAAGCAGTATTATCTTTAAAAAATATGGTAAAAGTAAAAAAGATGTTTTAAGAATGATAACTATTTTTGGTTCTACAACTGTATTTGGAATACCAGTAATACAAGCTGTTTATGGAGATTTAGGAGCTATGTATGCTTCAGTATTCAATCTGCCTTATAGAGCATTATTATACACATATGGTTATATAACTATATCAGAAGTAAAGTTAAAAAAGGAAAATATAGGAAAGATTATAAGCAATCCTGTTATAGTAGCAACTTTTTTAGGAATGGGAGTTTGGATATTTCAAAAATATCTTCCTCAAATCTCTATAAATGAAAATGGAATTATAAGAAATTATGGAATTTTACGTATTGATAAAACAGCTTATTGGCTTTTTAAACCTATGCAGTATTTAGCAGCACTAAATGCTCCCCTTTCATGGTTATCTATTGGAATTACATTGGCAGGGGTGCCATTAGATGAAACATTGAAATCAAAAATTTCATGGAAATATAGCATTTTAAAAGTTAGCATAATTCCAATGGTATTAATTTCTATTTTTGTTGGATTAAAATTTATTGTTGGTTATGAGATATCCTATATAGCAGTAGCTACAATTATAATAATGATGGCTACTCCAGCAGCAACAGTGATAGCAACCTATGCTATTAATTTTAGAAAGGAACCATTGTTAGTTTCAAGTTGTTCATTAGCATCTTCTATATTGGCAGTGTTAATGATTCCTGCATTTATTGTGCTTATTGAAATTTTAAGAGAAATTGGAATTTTCATATAATAAAAATAAAAGGTTATTGTTTATATTAATCGACATAAGCAATAACCTTTTTATATTATTTTTTAATAAAAGTAGCAGAGTTTACATATTCAAGAATTAATTGAGAATCAATCATATTTTTATCTTTATCAAGAGTATCAACGCCTTTTAAAAATACAAATGTATAGATATCTGGAACAAATTTCATTGAATTACCTGAAAGAGTGATATCTCCATATTTTTCATTAATAGGTTTAGTATCAACATTTTTTCCCATTTTTTTTACAGTATCTAAATAAATTTGTTTAACCTCATCTCTACCAACAACATCTTTATTAAACAAAATTTCCACTTTAAAAAGTTGATCATTTACAAAGTAAAAAGAGTATTTAGAGATACCTTCATTTGGTTTAGGAAATGAAAACACTTCAACTGATGGATCTATTGATATTTCTTTTTCAAGTTTTGGAAAGATAAGTTCAAGTCTACTTTTGTTATCTCCCCAATTGATATCAGGAAAATCAATAATTCCAAAGGCTAGATTATATAAACATAGAAATAAAAAAATTAATTTTTTCATAAGAACCTCCTAAAAATATTATATAAATTATTTTACTATAAAATAGAAAAAATATCACTATATTTAAGTAAAAATGTGGTATATTAAAAATAAAAGATGAAAGGAAAAAATAAGATGAAAAGAGAAGATTATATTGAATGGGATGAATATTTTATGGGGATAGCTCTTCTTTCAGCTAAGAGGAGTAAAGATCCGAATACTCAAGTTGGAGCTTGTATAGTTAATACAGATAAAAGAATAGTTGGAGTAGGTTATAATGGGCTACCTAAAGGGTGTAGTGATGATGAGTTTCCTTGGGAAAGAGAGGGAGATTTTTTAGATACTAAATATCCTTTTGTATGCCATGCTGAATTAAATGCAATACTAAATAGTACCAAATCTTTAAAAGATTGTACTATATATGTAGCACTTTTTCCATGTCATGAGTGTAGTAAGGCTATAATTCAAAGTGGAATAAGAGAGTTAGTTTACCTATCTGATAAATATTCTGGAACAAAGTCAGATTTAGCTTCTAAAAAGATGTTAGATGCTGCTGGGGTAAAGTATAGAAAGTTAGAATCAAAATTAGATAAATTGGTTTTATCTTTTGATTCAAAAGATTATTAAAAAAGATAGTCTGTAAATTTACAGACTATCTTTTCTTTTTAAAGAAATCTTTAAAAGATTTTTTAGGCGTAACATCTTTCATCTCTTCCTGTTGTTTTCTATAATTTGACCAATTAGGATCATTTTTCATATTTTTTTTAAGTTGACTCATATATTGATAAGTTGTTTTAGCATCATTATATCTTTTTTTGATGTTAAATTTTATATCTTTTAATGTTGTTATAAAACCAACACCAACCTCTTTTGTATCATAGAACATTTTTTTTAAAAAAGTGTGTTTATATTCATAAATAGCACCACAGTGAGGACATTTATATTTTGCTGTTTTATCAGAAATTTTCATTTTCTTTTTACAAGCGGGACAAAGTAAAATTATTTTTTTCATAAGGCATACTCCTATTAATTTTTTTAATTAATTTTAACAGAGAAAGAAAATCTTTTCAAGTGAGGAACTACAATTATTACTTTGATAGAAAACTCTAATATCAGTTAAAATTTACTCTATTGAAGAAGAAAAAAATAAAATTAAATAAAATTTTAAAAAAGTTGTTGACAGAAAATATTATTTGTGGTAATATAAATCTTGTCCGCGAGAGAAAAGGACAAAATAAAAAAAGAAAATAAGGACATTAGCAACAGAATAGAGAAAGATGATAAA